>JAOHFM010000059.1 GCA_028098005.1 Psychrosphaera sp. | reverse complement strand
GTACTCGCGGAAATACTAATAATTTAGTTTCACTTTTAACGAGAACAAGCCACCCGGACACATACTCCGGCTCTACTAGAACAATTCCAGACGGTTGTGACCCAGAGAAATTGACTGATAGAGGTTGTCGTTTTATTGCTTTAGACTCTCCAGAATCTGCAACATACAACACTCCTATTGATCCTGATTTAGGTCAATGCCAAGCAAACTATATTGTCCTGTTTAGTGACGGTGCAGCAAATGCTACAACGCAATCATCAGCAATCTCTGCTGCTATTGGTAGCACCTGTTCAGGTGAAAACTGCGCAGAGGCATTAGCTACGTATATGGCCACCAAGCCAAGTGAAAGAAACGTTAATAACAACGACGCACAAACATTTACCTATACGGTTGGATTTGAATCAACCGGCTTTAATAGTACTTATTTGGAAAACCTTGCTGAAGCAGGCTCGGGCGAATTTTATTCTGGTAGTACCATAAGCGAATTGGCTGACGCATTTAGTTCTATTTTAATTGAAGCGAAAAAGGGCGCGAGCACTTTTGTTGCACCTGGCATTTCTGTAAACCAATTTAACCGCTTAACGCATTCGAATGACATTTACTACGCGCTGTTTGATCCTAAAAGTACAGAATACTGGCCTGGAAACCTTAAAAAATACAAATTAATTGACAGTGTTGTGATGGATAATACAACGTCACCAGCAATATCCACCGATGGATTTTTTAAAGACTCCGCTCATGACTGGTGGGCGACATCAGCAAGCCTAAGTGGTCCATTTGTAGGCAGAGGTGGAGCTGCATCACGTCAATCTGCACCAAGGAATGTCTATAGTAATATGGCGAACTCTTCAGTGCCTTTTACTGATGGTGACGATCGTTTAACAAAGTCAAAATTGGGGATTAGTGGTGAACCAAACTCAAATAGCCTTCGATTATCTATGGTTGACTGGATACGAGGTTATGATGCCACTGATTTAGATGATGACGGTGTGACAAATGAACCTCGCTATCAAATGGCAGATCCATTGCACTCAGAGCCGTTGTTTTTTCAATACTCAGATCGCTCCTCAGTATTTATTGGTACCAACGAGGGTTATGTACTTTCAATCGATGCCGAAACCGGAGTAGAAAATTGGGCGTTTATTCCAGAAGACTTACTACCCAACCTACATAACTATTATGAAAATGATAGTGTTTTTAATACACGTACTTACGGCATGGACGGCGCGATAAACGCCTGGACGGAAGATGGCAAAAGTTACATTATTGTTGGCCAGCGTCGAGGAGGCCGTAATTATTATGTGTTGGACGTAACGTCACCTACGCAACCTATTTTTAAATATATGATTGAGGGCGGTACAGGTGATTATAGAGACCTAGGGCAGTCGTGGTCAAAACCAACCATCACTAAAATCAAAGAAAACGGTACTGAAAGGCGTGTATTCGTAATTGGCGGTGGTTACGATACAAACCAAGATAGCAATACATTTAGAGATAAAGATAATGAAGGTACGTCGGTATTTATAGTGGATGTATCTGACGGCCGATTGATAGCAGAAATAAAAGATGGTGGAAGCCACGATGTGGACGACATGGACTATAGCATTCCTTCACGAGTTGCCGTGATAGACAGAGACTTCGATGGGTTTATGGATCACATGTACTTCGCGGATATGGGAGGAAATCTATTTAGAGTTGACGTCTATAATGATGAGTCTTTAAATCAAATGTTTAAGGGCGAAAAAATATACACCACCTCTCAAAACTTTTCGAGAAGCAAAAATAGACGTTTTTATTATGCACCCGATGTAGCGGAAATTGTGCATCAACAAGAACACTACTATGCCGTAAGTATCGGTTCTGGCTATCGCGCGCACCCTTTAAATGAAGATATCGATGACTCGGTACTAATGATTAAAGACAAAGGCGTTTTTGCTCCTGATGAAGATGGAGAATATACCTTTCCTACAATTAGTAATATTGCCCAGTTAGATGCAACAACGCCTTCGGTGGATGATATCTCTTCTTACGATGGTTATGAGTTTAATCTTACTCGGGGCGAGAAGGTCATCACGGGCGTAACCGTAATTAACAGCAAGCTGATATTTACCACGTATGACCCAAGCTCTGCCGGTTTAATTGAAAATAGCTGTTCAGCAGCACAAGGCGGCGGTCGTCTTTACATTATTGACTTATTAGATGGCAGCGCTATCCAAGACAATGACGGAGACGGTGATGTTGATTATGACGATACGTTTATAACACTCGATAAGTCGGGTATTCCTGCTGAGCCTCGATTAATAATAACGGACCCAGAGTCACCAACAATATGTATAGGTACAGAGTGTGCTGATACGGTTGTTTCTGATGATGATCAAAACGATGAATTTAAACGATTTACCTCTTCAATATCAGGGATGCGTAGTCGTTTAAATCAGGTATTTATTAACTCATGGTCAACAGAGTTAGAGCCAACTACAAAGGATGACAATTAATAATGCGAAATAGAAACCTTGTTGGGTTTACGTTGATAGAAGTGTTAATTACCTTAGCAATAGTAGGTATTTTAGCGTCGGTTATTTACCCAAGTTACAGCCGTTATGTTGTTAGCTCCTATAGAGCCCAAGCACAAGCAGATATGTTAGAGCTGGCTACCGCAATGGAAAGGCATAAAGCAACGACGTTTAGCTACAAGGGTGCCGCGGGCACTAAAAACTCGCCTTCAGATACAGGTAAACCTTGGGTTTTTGCTAGCCACTCGCCAGCGGACAAGCCGATAGCAGATAAGAAGTTTGATTTAACAATTGAGTCTGTTGCCAATAATGGGCGTTCTTATGAAATAAGAGCGATGCCCTTAAACACGGACTCCAGTGATCCAATGGCTGACGGTATGCTAAGCATCTTTTCTGATGGCAGAAAAGCCTATGATGCCGATAAAGATGGTGCCTATGCGGCAGATGAATATTGTTGGAATTGTTAGATCATGATGAAATCAAAGTTGAAAGGATTTACCTTAATTGAAGTGCTGGTTACGTTAGCTTTGTTTGCCATTATTACTACCTCTGTGGCCCCTTCAATTGGCAATTTTTTTACTCGTAATAAAGTGGCTTCCATTCTAAATAATCATAGCTCAGCACTTCAACTGGCCAGGCATACTGCCGTATCACAAAATGCGTTTGTAGTACTGTGCCCAACGGCAGACATGCAAACGTGTGATACCGATTGGAATTTAACAAAAATGATTTTTGTTGATGAAAATCAAGATAATAGCTTAAATGCTAATGAAGAAATAATAGGGAGTGGAGATATGGTGAAAGGTTTTACCATAAAGTCGACTCAAAACTTAATCAGGTTTGCCCCAGTAAGCACTGCAGAGACAGTAAATACCACAATTACAATTTGCCCAAAGGAAGGTGATACGCTCCACGCTCGAGCTTTGGTTTTGTCGAATGTTGGCCGAGTCAGAATTGTCCGTGACCCGGCGCTAATAGACTGCTCAGCTTAATGCCTAAAAAAACATGCTGAGCAGAGTATAGGTTAGTCGTATATCGTTGGTATCGCATTACGCTTATGTTGGGTTGCGTTAAAGATAGCCACTAACTTTTGTTCGATCTCAGGCGCTATTGATTTTCCCTCCAGAAAGTCATCAATATTATCGTAACTTAGACCTAAAGCGTCTTCATCTTTTTTACCTGGTGCTAGCTCTTCCAAATCAGCTGTTGGTGCCTTTTCAACTAATACCTTAGGCGCACCTAAATAGGCCGCAATGCTTCGTACTTGACGCTTACACAAACCAAATAACGGAATCAAGTCGCATGCTCCATCGCCCCATTTAGTGTAAAAGCCTGTAATATTCTCGGCTGAATGATCCGTGCCTAATACTAAACCACCTAACAAACCGGCTATTTCATACTGTGCAACCATTCGAGCTCTAGCCTTTACGTTACCTTTTACAAAGTCTACTTTAGCGTTCGTTAGATCAGAGCGAAGGCTTTCTGGTAAAACAGACATAACTTCGTTATGAATTCCATCTACACCATCTTTAACATTGACGGTGACAATTTCGGAAGGTTGTATAAAGCTCAATGCAAGTTGAGCTTCATCTTCGTCAGCTTGAACTCCGTATGGCAATCTAACCGCAATAAACTTATATTCATTGCCCGTTTCTTCAGTTAAAGACTCAACTGCTAATTGAGCTAAACGACCACATGTAGAAGAATCTACGCCACCACTAATTCCAAGAACCAAGGTTCTTGAACCTGATGATAATAATGTTTGTTTTATAAAATCAACTCGTCTTGTTATTTCAAATGAAGGATCAATTTGCGGTAACACTTTCATTTCTTCGCGAATTTCAATGGCATTCATAGATTTAAAACTTCTCATGTTTGTCTGGTACTAGTATTCTATGATAATTGGAGTTAAGCCACTAGTTGAAAACTTAAAATTGCGAGTAAGATATGAAAAAAGTTACAGCCATCATTAAACCTTTTAAACTAGATGATGTAAGAGAAGCTTTATCTGACCTTGGTGTAAATGGTATGACAGTGTCGGAAGTTAAAGGATTTGGCCGTCAAAAAGGTCACACTGAATTATATCGTGGTGCCGAATATATGGTGGATTTTCTACCAAAAATGAAAATTGAAATAGTGGTATCGGAAGATATGCTAGACCAAGTTGTTGATTCAATATTGGAAACCGCACAAACTGGCAAAATAGGCGATGGCAAAATATTTGTTGAACCAGTAGAACGAGTGATTCGAATTAGGACGGGCGAAGAGAACGACGCTGCAATTTAAAGAGTAACGTCCAATATAGTTACATAAATTGCTGTTTAAAATAGCAAAAAGCCCAGTAATTAACTGGGCTCTTTTGAATCTAAACAATACAAGTCAGGGAGGGACTTTTTATTGTTCAATCAATTTGTTTTTGCCAATTTCTATTTTTCTTGGCTTTAACGCCTCTGGAACTTCACGTTCTAAATTAACATGTAATAAGCCATGTTCCATGTGCGCGTCAACAACCTTTACATAGTCACCAAGCTGGAAACGGCGCTCAAAATTTCGTTCGGCGATGCCCTGATAGAGATAATTTTTTGTTTCTTTCTCTTCGGCTTTAACGCCCTTAACAACTAAATTGTTATTTTCAGATTCAATTTCTAATTCTGATTCCACAAAACCTGCAACGGCCATGGTGATACGATATTTGTCATCGGCAATAGATTCAATATTGTAAGGAGGGTAGCCGCTATTTTTGTCGCCACGATTTGCAGCGTCTAGTTTAGTCGCTAATTGATCAAAGCCAATGAATGAACGGTATAGTGGTGATAGATCGATATTTCTCATGTCTCTTATCCTTTCTTTTAAGCAATAAGTTAATTAATAAAAACGACTTTTCATTTGAACAAGTCGGTGAGCTTGCTGACCCATATGGCGTCTGTTTCAAGCTCACTACTTATGTAAGGACTGAGTGGCAGTTTTCAAGTAAATAAATTAAATAATTTATAAAAAACTGATTTTATTGATTTATTTTTATGGTTGTTTGGGTGTTAAATTATACTACAGGTTGCCAGTCTTCTTAGCTTGCTCCTCAGTGACGCCAGCTAATGAATCTTCTTGGTCAGCCGTTTGTTGCTCAGAGATGCTTCTAAGAGCCTCTAAAGCAGCATCGTAGTTAGGTTGTTCAGACAGCTCAGCAACAACTTCTTTATAAACTATTTTATTGTCAGGACTAATGACAAAAATAGCGCGGGCCAATAAACCCATATCTTTTATGAGCAGGCCGTAGTTCATTCCAAAATCACGCCAAACCGAGTCAGATAACGTCATCAATTTGTCTATCTTCTCAGCTTGGCAAAATCGTTTTTGTGCAAATGGTAAATCTGCGCTAATAGTTAACATCACAACATCTTGTGGCAGATTTTCTACTTCGTCATTAAAACGTTTTGTTTGAATACTGCACACACCTGTATCTAAACTAGGAACAGCACTAATTAATA
>JAOHFM010000058.1 GCA_028098005.1 Psychrosphaera sp. | reverse complement strand
CTGAAATTATCCCACTTGGTGACATTGATGAAGATGGCCTGCCGGCTTGGTGGGAAACTAAGTTTGGTTTAGATGATAGTAACCCTATGGATGCAAACGAAGATTCAGACGGTGATCAACTCACTAATTTAGACGAATTTTTGCAAGGAACAAATCCAAATGAGCAAGATACAGATTCTGATGGACTTTCGGATTACGACGAAATTACATTGTATACAACGTCTCCAATACTGCAGGATACAGATAGTGATGGATTAACCGACGCTGAAGAGATCAACGTTCATGCAACCAACCCTACAGCAGAAGATACCGATGGGGATAATTTCACTGATGGGGAAGAACTGCTAATCTACTTTACAGATCCTAATGATGAAAATTCAAAACCTGAAGCTACTTCAAACTATGCCGAAAACTTTGATTCCGGCACATATCCAGTATTGTGGGAGTTTGTAGAGACGAGTGACGCTAACTGGGTTGTAGCATTAGACCCAGAGGACGAGACTAACTTTACGTTTAAGTCAGGAGATATCCAAGACAATCAAACATCACAAACCCGTTTATCATTACTCACAACATCGGGTACCTTCAGTTTTGATGCAAAAGTAGATACTGAGAACTGTTGCGACAAACTGAGAGTGTACCTAAACGATAATGCTCAGATGACCGTTACGCCCGCTGATTGGACAACGTATAGTTTAGAATTGGAACGTGGACAAAACATAATCCGGTTTGAATACTTTAAAGATGGAAGTGTAAGTAATGGCACCGATGCCGTTTATATTGATAACATTTTGTTCGAATAGCCCATTGGGCTATTCACTGTGACCATTTACCCTATTTAGAACCAGATACAATAACTGGTTGAAAAATGACTAAGAAGAGAGAATACTACGGCACCATAAATCTATTAATAATCAAATAGTAAGGTAGTTGTTTGATGGACTTTGAACAAAAGGTAATTCATTTTAGAGAAGAAATGGAATACTTAGGTATATGTCAATTTTCAGCAGCGCCCATACTTTATCGAGTTTTATGGTTTTTAGGGCTACAGGAGCCGCCGCCGTTTTTTGCAAGCAGGTGGAGAACGATTGGATTGCAGACCCTGTGCTTATCTTTACTGATGTCATTTTTATTAATGACATCTTATATTTTTTTCTCGGTTGATATTACAGCCAGCTTCAATCTATTTATCATTTTTTTTATTTTTAATGTGTTTTATAGTTTTTATGCCGCTTCTTCTTACCGTTATCACAGTCAAATGTTAGAACTCCCAGAGTGGGAGGTCTATTTGTCGGAATTACCCAGACTGAATGAGCCCAACATCTCATAACGACCACTTTAGAATATATCGTTAACCGCTATTCCAAACCCTAGTTTTTGCTGTTTATGGTTGTAATCAATCAAACTTTCGCCATACCCGGAAAAATATTGAGCGAAACCAACCAATCTTGATGAACCAGGAAATGGAAAAGAATAATTTAGCTCAATTGAACCATTTCCTGTTTTCCAATTCTTACGAACATTAAAAGACATTTTGTGGTCGTCGTTAAAGGCATAGGCTCCAAAAACTTCGTAATGGCCTAAATATTTATGAATATCAGGATTGTCATCACCTTTAGGGTCTAGTGGATCCGACTTTTCATTTTCTTTAAATCGGTACCAAGGTTTCAGGCCAATAGCGAAGTCATTTTTTTCATAAACAACCGATGCTAACAATCGATTCCAACTTCTAGAAAGCAACTGAGTTTGGCCATTTGATTGATGTTCAAAGTGGACCGTGAATGCCATATTGCCATCATTAGGTTGCCAAGGGAGTGGTGCGACATAAAATATTTCCGGAGTGTAATTGGTCTCGCGAAAAGGTTTTGAAATTTCATCTGAGTATACTTGCCACCAAGCTTGGATCGTCATACCAAAATAGAGGGCATCACCAGGAATAAACAAAGTACTACTTCGTAGGGGCACTTTAAAACTAACTTGATACTTAGATTCATAGTCTTCCATTTGACCTGAAACTAATTCATTCCCTTCGTAAGGCGTTCGATTAAAGTTATCCGACTTCACGAAAGGCAATATATAACTTTGTTTATGAGGGGTAATAACAAAAGGGTTAAGTTCTGTTGAACGTTCATTAATAATTCGTTGAGTTAATCGACCTTTCTTAATGCCCCTAGATAAAATTCTGGTTTCACAATATCGGTAAATAAGTTTTTCATCACCCGTAACAAAACCCGTTTCTTTAAGACTGGCTGCACAGGTTTTAATTTTTTGTTCTAAAGCAATTTCTTCAGGCGTCTTTACAATATCATCAACTCCAGCCTGGGCCTTTAGCGACATGGCTGCCGAGAATAAAACGACTGCGTATTTGATTTTACCGCTTATAAATGACATGAATTTCCCTAAATTAGAACAAATGGAGTACAACAAGATACTCATAATAAAAGACTTTTACGTACTAATGCTAGTTTGGATTGAAAAACTTGCAGGGTGACCATGAAAAATTTCTAAGAATGGCTTGAAAAGTTTTTTCTAAGACAATGAGTGTAATGCGCTGTAAATTTTTTAAGGTGTTGATATATATAGTTAATAGGTTTTTTGTTTCATTTTTAAAAGATTGGCACGTTCATAGCAACATAGAAATTGAACGAACAAATAAATCGCAGTATTTAATTTAAACGTCGACTTAAGGAACTATCATGTTATCTTGGATTATTACATTTTTTGTGATTGCAATCATTGCCGGTATTTTTGGATTTGGTGGTATAGCGGGCGCAGCAACAGGTATTGCAAAGATTTTATTTTTCATCTTTTTAGTGGGATTTGTAGTTACTATAATTTTGAATGCATTCCACGGACGTAAAACAAACCTTTAAGGTAAACAGGAGATATATTATGAAGTTATTAAAACTATTATTTATCGCAACACCATTAGTACTTTCAGCATTCGTTTTGCAAGGTTGTGAAAAAGGACCGGGCGAGAAGACTGGTGAAAAGGTTGATGAAGTAATGACTGACGCAGGTAATGCATTAGAAGACGCTTGTGAAGATGTTAAAGAGAAAGCGGACGCTAAAGACAAAGATTGTTAATTAGCACCGACGTTAAACGTTAGCTAAATTAGTTAACCATAACGCAAAAGTAATTTTGCACCCTCTATTGGATGTGAATAAAAAAGCCCACTTAAAGTGGGCTTTTTGTTTTTAATATTTAGTGTTTAGTAAACGACATTCAATCAAAAACGCGATATCAAAGTTCAAAAAGGTAGTTAAATTTAACACCAACGGATCTAGGCTGAATCACATAGTGGCCATAAGTACGGCTAAGTTCTGATAAGTCTTTATTTTCACTATCAAACATTGAATTGCCTGACCAAGATGGATCACGACGGTTTGCAGTGTAGGCATACTTATCAAACAAGTTGTTGACGTAGGCTGTTACTGACCAGTTATCGTCAGAAATAGTCGCTGAAAGATTACTAACGGCGTAGCCCGGTAATGACTCACCATCTGCTTTTAAACCAACTTTTGTATAAACATCACTTTGTGCGGTTAAACCATAATTTACTGACAATAGTTTATTATTGAATACCTCATTTTGATAATTTACACCAAAGGTTGCTTGTTTCTCAGGAGCACCAGGTAACCTATCTCCTTTTTCACCGTCGTAAAAGTTTTGCAACTCAGTGCCAGTTTCACTCGCTACTTTAAAGAGGAAAGGGGCATCTTCCGTTAATTCTGCTTTTGCATAGGAAACGCTTGCAAAAATTGCCCAATTTTTAATTAAAGTAGTACGCGTAGAAAGCTCGATACCTTGAGATTTAGCCTGGCCAGCATTTAATGTAATGGGCTCAGCACCATAAACTGTTGCCGCACTAATTTGAGCGTCGTTCCAGTCAACGTTAAAAATAGCCGCGTTAAAGTGAAGTTTATTATTAAACCAAGTACTCTTTAGGCCAATTTCGGTATTTTGTGTTGTATCCGATTCAAACTCCACTTCGTTTGGCAGAGCACAAACCTGAGCCGTTACCGGTGTAGTACAAGCAATAATGCCGTTACCACCACCTAACCTAAATCCTTCACTCACTGTAAAGTAACCTAGTATGTTGTCATCTAGTTGGTAGCTTAAATTTAACTTAAACAAACTACCTGAATCATCTGCATTTACCGTTTCGTATTGCAAATCGTCCTTAGTGATTATGGTATCCACATCAAGTGGTGCAGCAGCAGCTGAAACCGTATTCACTTCATACTTATATAAACGAGTACCTGCGGTTACTTCAAGTTTATCTGTGAGGCTATAGGTAAATTCGCCAAAAATGGCAGATTCTTTACTTTTATTATAACCCGTTGCGATGTATTCAAGATCGTAATCTAGACTTTCGTAATCATCATTGTACCAAGCTAATGTAGCGCCTGGCATGTACTCACGATCGTCAAAATCGTATTGTGAGTCACTGTAAAATACACCCGCAATCCAGCTAAAGTCAGAGTCGGTATCGGATACTAATCTAAACTCCTGAGATAAAGAGTCGCCTTCGCCATAATCTCTGGTATAAGCGGGAAACTCACCATAACCAGTCCAAATATCTTGCATTAGCAAGTCGGTTTGGTCACGTTGTCCCGTTTGTTCAAACTTAGAGTATCCCGTTGCTGATACCAAGCTTACAGAGCCCAAATCAACAGTCAGCTCAAGGCTAAGTAACTCATCAGTTTGCTCACCTGGCTCTTCGTAACGCATAGAGTTTTGGTATGGCTGAATAATGGAAGAAAGCGGGTTGTCTGCGGATAATGTATTAAACTGATCTATTGAATTACCACCAACTTTTTTGTTTTGGTATATGTAGTTTAGCATTGCCTCAATTTTGTCAGACGCAACCCACTTTATGGCTGTACGAGCGGTAAAAGTTTCTTCCGTATTAGCATCTTTTACGGTTTTTAAATTAGCGTTAACGTCAGACTCGTTCTGCCAGTCAGGATCAGCAGAAGATACGCCAGGCTCTTTTAAAACTTGCGTATAATCTATAAAACCAGGACTTGAGAAGTGGTTTAAATTAAATCTAACGGCTAATTCGTCTTCAATAAGTGGCAGGTTAAAAACAACGCCTGCTTCAGTGCCTAAGTCATCACTTTCCGCCAAAGCAAACGTATCAAACGCTAAATTTACAGTGGTTTCGTCAAGTGCTGGTTCATTTAAAATATAACGAATAGCGCCACCCAAAGAGCCAGTGCCGTAAAGAGTGCCCTGTGGGCCTATTAAAACTTCAACACGTTGAATATCCGTAAGACGCAAATCTGAATCAAAAGCTATGTCTCCTAAGTAGGTAGCAACTGTGCCACCATCAGCAGATCTATCTGAGCTATTGGTATTCAGACCTCGAACAATAATAGATGCGCCTTCACGACCACCTTGATCAGCAATGGTTAAACCTGGTACCCACCTAGCAACATCTTCAGGTGTGTAAATATTCTGTTGTTTCATGATGTCGCCATCTAATGCAGAAATGTTCATGGGCACTTCTTGCACTGTTCCGCTTCGTCGGCTTGCGGTTACCTCAATTTTTTCTATCTCATTTAAGCCTTTTTTCTCTTGTGATATTGCATTGCTAGATAAAAAGCTAGCGGCAATGGCCAAAGAAATGACTGACGATTTAAAAATTGGAGCTGAGGTGGCGTACATTAATGTTTTCCTATTTATTCTACGTATTTAAATTAAGTTGATTTATGTTTTGTAAATTTACCTAAATAACTATTTTATTTGAATTGTTATTCGGTATTTGCGCATAATTATATTAATTTGGTTTTTCGTCAACAGGTTTTTTGGTATTTAATCTAATAATTATTCATGTTGGTTATTATTTTTTCTAATACCCTTGAATTTTAGATTTAAAACGTCAGATATGAGTAACAAACAAAGTCGATATTTAGCTGAACAAAAGCAGCGCGTTTTAAATAAAATCTATTTATAACGACATGAATTGAAGGAATAAAAATGAGTACTAACAAATCAATACATTTAGTAGCACGCCCAACAGGCGGCCCAATTGACAACAGCCTATTCGAAATCAAAGAAAGTGAAGTGCGTTCAATTACCGAAGGCGAAGTACTTGTTAAACAAAATATGATGTCGTTAGACCCGGCGATGTTTGGTTGGATGAGCCCAGATACAGAAAGCTATATTCCACCAGTAGAGCTTGGCGATGTAATGCGTAGCTCAGGCATTGGTGAAGTAGTAGAAAGTAAAAGCGATAAATTTAAAGTGGGCGACCGTGTTATGGGCATGATGGGTTGGCAGCAATATTTTGCTGGCAGCGGTGAAGGTCTAAATAAAATTGAAGCGCCAGTTTCAGACGAAGCGGTATTGTCGGTTTTTGCTTTGCCAGGACTTACGGCCACTCAAGGTTTATTAAAAGTAGGTAAGCCTAAGTCAGGCGAAACTTTAATTGTTACAGGTGCTGCGGGCTCGGTTGGTTCTATTGTAGGCCAGTTGGCAAAAGCGGAAGGGCTTAACGTTATTGGTGTGGTTGGTAGCGATGAAAAAGCTGAATGGATTACTAAAGAGTTAGGTTTTGATGGAGCTATTAATTATAAAACTGACGATTTAGCCGCTAAATTAGACGAGTTAGCGCCGAAGGGCATTGATGTGTTTTTTGAAAATACCGGCGGTCCTATTCAGCACCATATTTTTGAGCGAATGAATGCACATGGTCGAGTTGTTGTTTGCGGTCTGATTGCAGACTATCCAAAAGCTGAACCAGCGCCAGGACCAAGTTGGTTAAATGTGATTAAAAAGCGTGTTCGTATAGAAGGCTTCACCATGCCAGATCACTTTGGTGAAATTCCTCAATTATTACAAACGCTAACGCCGTATGTAATGAGCGGCCAAGTTAAATACCGAGCACATACATTAGAAGGTTTAGAGTCAGCAATAACAGGCTTGAACTTATTCTTTACCGGCGATAACAAAGGAAAGCTTGTCGTTAAGCTATAGCTTTTTGCGAATATTAACGGTACTTTTGGGCTATTCGGTTAGCCCAATTGCCGTTATGTTCAAGTTTACAGTGCTCTTCCGAGTCAAATCGAATTTGTTTAGTTGCGTTTTTAAGGTTTATATTTATTGATTGCAATGACTTTTGTACATATTCGACGGCAATATTTTTAGCGCTCGATGACTCAAACATAGCTTGAT
>JAOHFM010000057.1 GCA_028098005.1 Psychrosphaera sp. | reverse complement strand
CGGGCAATTAAATACAAGCTTCGCGTACTCTAGTTTGGAAGACGTTCAGTTTGCCGTGACTGAAATTGATAATACTGGAAATGCCACTCAAAGCTTAATGACAGATGTTGGAAATACTGAAACTTCATTCCAAATTGGTCATAAACAAACACTGTCTTACGATGTGCAGTCGATAGCTGTATTTCAATCTAGTGACATAACCTGGTTATCTGGCGAAACAGAATATACAGGTGGCACAACGGAAAAGTGGACGGGTCATCAAGGTTCATTCATATTCGGAGCAACTTGGTTAGATGTTTCTCTTATTGCTAATCATACGTGGGCAACGCGAAACGACAGTGACATAAACTTAATGAGTTTCGGTGGATTAGACTCAAATATTTTAGCAAGCCACAATTTACCAAACTGGGTATTTATTCCTGAACTTCCATTTGCAGCGGCTACGGGTAACGACTTCACTCGCAATACGATTAGCATTGGTCCAAAAGGTGGTTTTCAAGTTTACTACTCTGATCTGGAGCTTGATACTAAGCCTAGCAATGCCAACGTATTTAAACAAAATGTCGCTCGTGAGTATACTATTTACGGCGTTCGAGGCGACATTGCACTTGAGCTTATTGGCCTTGGTTTAACAGGCATAGACATTGAATTTGGATTGGCTAATGTCACTGAAAAACAACTAAACAATGACAAAGAAGACACTCAAGCTTGGATTAGCCTTAAATATAACTACTAATTTTAGATTATTGCTTGAACTCAAACATCCTCTAAGCCATGTAATAAAACTTGCAATGGCTCAGAGGCTTTTAACTGATAAACCTATAATAGAACAAAGCTAGTTAACAAGTAGCTTAGCCAATAGCCAATGGAATACGCGACTAATAGATACCCGGCCATTGATAAATAGCTAATAAAATTAAGCTCTTTTACTTTACTCATGGCAATAATACCGGCCGCTGAGCCAATCACCAATACTGAACCACCAACACCAGTAGCGTAAGTTAGTGCTAACCAATTGGCTGTATCCATCTGAATGTCAGCTTTTAGCAAAGCGGCTGTTAATGGCACGTTATCAAGCACAGCAGACAGTAGTCCAAGCAAGTAATTAGCGACGCTGATGTCAAAGATTTGATATATCTTGGTTAACTGTAACAATACTCCCGCTTCTTTTAACATACCAACAATGAGCAATACACCTAAGAAAAATAGTAAGGTATCGAACTCTATTTCACGGATATAGTTAAGGATGTTTTTATTGGTTTTACGAACCAAATACTGACCTACTAAAAACATACAACTCAAACCAAACAAAAACGTTAATACGGGCGGTATTTGATAGGCCGCGTTTAAGTATAAAGTACTGAAAATAGTCAAAATAAAGACACCAGCAATGACCTTATCTTTTCCTTCAAGTGCCGTATAGCTTCCTTCGAAGGTTAGTTGCCCTCGCATGTTCCTTGACAATAACGCCGCAAGAACTAATACGGCCGTAAGAGATGGCAATATTAAAAGCAATAAATTCGCGATGCTGACTTTGCCGTCCAAAAAGATCATTAATGTTGTCACGTCACCAGTGATTAGAGAAACACCACCACTGTTAACCGCAAATATGATTAAAGTGGCATATTTTAAGCGCTGTCTTACGGGTATTTGAAGTGATGCTATAACGGCAACAGAAACAAGTGTCGCAGTAACATTATCTGCAAACGAACTAAACACAAAAGCAAAGAAGCCAAGTAAGAACATGAACTTTCTTTCGGATAACTGGCTCGGTAACATTCGTTGCACTAAGTTAGATATAAAGCCTTTACTGTTTAAGTAGGCTACAAACGTCATTGCTGACATTAAGAATAACCATAGTGTGGCGATTTCGAGGAGGTTTTCGTTAAGCTTTTCAGTGATATGAGCCGTTGTGGTCCCATGAAGGGGATTTAAGTAAACCAAAATCCAGCTTAATGTGCCGATAAAAAGAGTAGATTTGGCTTTGTCGACGTGGATTACCTCTTCAAAAACAACAAGAAATAAAGCAATAACAGCGAGAACAATAATGACAGTTGTCATGGTTTTACCAATAATTTTAGATGGATAAGATTTGGCCGGCAGTTTAGGTTTATTCCCTCTGTTTTGCTAGCGTAAATACCTATTTTTCTTTAATTTAAAAACAATTTATTAAAATTCATATTCTAATGAAAATCGCAAACTATGATCTTTAATATCATTGCTAAGTTCAGATATAAAACCCAACTCCCATTTTAGTTGTTTTTGTCCTGAAAAGCGACGCACTCCCATTAATGCGGGCCCTATACCAAAGTAATTCTCTCCGGTATAAACTTCTATAGAGGGTTGTACTTCTGGCATATAGCGATAACGATATTGTGCTCTGAATTCTGTTTCAAATTCGTCGTCGATACCATCACCCCACTCGTAAATTAAGATAGCGTTAAGAGTAAGACTATTCCTTCCTATTTCCTTTTCAAACAATATCCCTGTCGCAACTTCTGAGGATCCAATCAAGGTATTACGTTCAATTTCAAATATTGCCCCCCAATCAGCCCAATATTGGCCCTGCTCGGTTAACATCCAGCGAACTTCAAGTTCGTAGGATTGAAATTGAAAGTTACCAACGTCGTCGCGTTCAGCAATTAAATATAACTCAGCAGCAACCTTGTCACTCAGCGCTCGGCCATAGCCAAAGCGTTGAGCTAATCTATTTTTCTTGTCTGTTTGACTGGACAAAAAGCGCCACTCAAACTCTTGCTCGTTGGCCAGCACAAGCGGGTGATAAACCTTATCGACAACAATGCCATCGGCTCTTGCTTGCCCAGAGAATAACGTGACTAACAAAAATAACATCGTTAGGCGTTTCATAGTTTATTCCTTTGAAAATTAAAGAACACGACAATCCCTGTGATGAGATATACGATAATAAAAAGCTGAGAGGGTGCAGACTCAAAACCTACTAAGGCTTTTAATATGTGTCCGAGCTCAGATTGCTCTGAAATAATATGTTCTAAGCTGCCAAGGCTTTGTGAACCGACAGAAATAGCGTCAATCTGGTGCAAGTGATTTACTATTTTAGCGGTGTGCCCTGCAACAAAAAGCGCGACAAGTGCATAGACTGAAGAACGATTTAAGCTATAAAGCTCATTTAGCACGAAGCTCCATAAAATATAAAAACTTATACATATCCCAAGCCCCATAACACTGCTAACAATAAGTGTATCGATCGACTCTACCACTGCCATTTCGACAGAAAAATACAGCGCAAACGAAGAAAAAGTTAAACCTGAAAAACAAACAGCAGCGAGCCAAATGGAATGTGACTTTAGAGTTTCGGCTTTTGAGCCCAATATTAAAATACAAACAAGCACGCTGATTAGCATCAACATAGATAGCCACTCGGTTCCAGTTCCATCAAACCAGTCATTACTCAACTCAAGTACAGGCCCCGCTAATAAAATAAATAAAAGAGCTAACAAAAGGCTCCACATTTTTGATCGATTAAATTGAAAAAATGATGGGTAGAGACTCTGCAAATAAGCAAAGAGGATAAATAGGGGGAGCAAGTCTCTAAGAAAAATAATGACGGTTTTAATCATTGCTCTTCCTTTTGTTCGATATCAGAGACGACACGGCCACTATGACCCCCTGTGCGCTATGCGGATGAAACTCGCCAAAATACTCATATCGCCCAGGTTTTAAAGGTCCAATAAAAATCACCGACTTTTTGTTGGGAAATAAAACTTTTTCTCTATTTAGGTCAAAACTATCAAACTCTTCTGCTGCGTCATCTTGGTTTAAAATAACTAAACGAACTTTTTTACCCGCTGGCACCTTCAATTCTGCAGGAGCAAATGTATTGTTTTTTAGGATAAGGGAATATTCACCGGCGAGCGTATTACAACTAAATACCCAACATAGACCAAGCAAAAACTTTATTGCTATTATGAATTGGCGATGTAGTACCAATTGACTAGTGGGGTCAGGCATCTTATGGCTCATCATCATGGCCTATAGGGAGATACACCAATACTTGCAACCCACCTAGCTCAGAGCTTGAAAAAGACAGTCGTCCACCATGCAATTCCACGATATGACTTACAATGGATAAGCCAAGTCCCGAGCCTTTTTGTCCTTCAGTTCGTTTAGCTCTGTAAAAACGTTCCGTCAGCTTTTCTAAGTCCACTTGACTCACGCCTTCGCCTGAGTCATCAAATGTTATAACGATGTAGTCTTGCCCAGCCAATAAGCCTTTAAAACTATAATCAATTTTTGTTTGTCTTGCCGAAACATAAATTGAACCACCAAGAGGAGTGTATTTAATTGCATTTTTAAGAATATTTTCAAACATAGTAGTGAGGGCGAACTCGTGTCCAATCACAAGTTGCGGTTGACAGTTTAATTCGATTGACTGGCTTTTTGCACTTATATCACTGTAGTTTTGCGTTATTACTTGCTGCAATACTAGTTCTAAATCACAACTTACTTTATGTTGGTTAAAGTTCTCTTCAGTAAATCGATGCAAAGCAATGATTTGCTCTATGACGTGCGCCAACCTATCAGTATTTTTTTGCAACTGTTCAAACGAGTCATTCGATAGGTTATTTTGGTGAAAAGCTTTTAACGCATTATGAATATTAATATTTAATACACTGACTGGAGTCCGAAGTTCATGGGCTGTATTCGCAGATAACTGTCGCTCTCGAGCAAATGCTTGTGATAAGCGGCGCAACAATTCATTTAAGTGACTAACAACAGGTGATAATTCTTTAGGCGGGTGACCTATATCTATTAAACTTAAATCGGTGCTGTTTTTTAAGTCTAGAGCGCCCGATAATGCCACTAAGGGCTTCAAGCTTTTTCTAATGAAGTAGAAGACAAACAGGCCGATAATAGGCAGAGCAAAAACCAAAGGTGCTATTGCTTCTATTAAGACACTTTCAGCCGCGGCTAACCTTAGCCCTTTCGCATGTGCAACAATAACAATGCTAGATTCATTTGCATCGTCTGACGAGTTTGCATAAACACGCCAACGTTTGCCGTCAGCACTAACGTCGTCAAAACCATCAATTGTATGGGACAGCCTTTTTTCAGACACACCTGAGCTTTTAGCAACTAGTCTATTGCCTTGCCATATCTGAAACTGCAACGTTTGGTTTGTTAAAGTTACTGAGTTTATATCGTGTGCATTTTTTAGCACTGAAGAATAGGCCACCAACTCTTTATCGAAAAAGTCATCTAGCTGTTCAGCACTACTTTTATAACCATACAGCCCCGCAAAAAATGTAGCTAACGTAATCGTTGCTAGTATCAGCAGTGTGAGCTGTCGTTGAATCGACACTTAGCTTGGCCTCACAATATAACCAACACCACGAACGGTATTAATAAAGCCATTGGGTAGCTTTTTTCTTATGTTGTGAATATGGACTTCAATGGTATTGCTAGTAACTTCTTCACCCCAGTCATACAGCTTGGTTTCCAGTTGAGCCTTCGACAAAATTCGTCCTGCGTTTTCCATCAGTGCTTTCATTATCATGTACTCTCGCCTGGATAGTGAAAGGCTTTCTGATTCTACTGTGACTTTGTGATCGTGAAGATTTAATTCTACTGCGCCAATTAATATTACGTTGCTCGACATTGAGTTTATCCGACGACCTAAAACACGAACTCGAGCTAGAAGCTCTTCCATTTCGAACGGCTTCGCAAGGTAATCGTCGGCTCCTAAGTCGAGACCCGACACTTTATTTTCGATTCCATCACGTGCCGTTAAAATCAGTACGGGCTTGTTTGCATCTTTTCGTCTTACTTCTTTCAATACTTGCAGGCCATCCATATCTGGAAGCCCCAAATCTAACACCACAAGGTCACTATCTGGAAAGGCTAATATTGCATGTTGACCAGACTCAACCCAGTCCACTGCATACCCTTCATCGTGAAAAGATTGTTTAAGTGCACTACCTAACGGTATGTCGTCTTCTACTAGCAGTAATCTCATTCATAAATCCAATAGGTTAATCCGTTATTTTTTAAAAACGTCTCAGCTTGTTTTCCTTTAGTCATCGCAATAGTACACATCATTCCTGCTTGAATACAGGTAGGTGCTGCAACTGTAATTGAACGCGGAGCTTCCACAATTGGCCAACCGGTTTGAGGATTCAAAATGTGAGTGTAACGTTTACCATATTTAACAAGAAATCGATTGGCATCTCCACTTGTTGCTAATCCGCCCTTTTCTATGGATAACACCTTTTGTTCGGTATTGGATAAGCCTTTTAAATCAATCGCCACAACCCAAGGCTTACCATTTAAGCGAGAACCGGATGAAAATATGTCTCCGCCGAAATTAACCAAAAATGGTACAGAATGTTGTTTGACAGCCAATTGCTTTAGTAATCCTTGAGCGACGCAATCAACAGCATATTCCTTACCAATGCCGCCAAAGTCCAATTCCATACCAACCAAAGGAAGCGTTATGTTTTTTTGATCAAAAGATATTTTCCTCCAGCCAACAAACGGTAAAAGGGCGTCTACTTGGTCGTCATTTGGAACATTACCACTGCCATCAAACTTCCACGCTTTACGCAAAACCCCTGATGTAACGTCGAACATGCCCTCACTAGCCTGATAACAAGCATCTGAAAACGCCAACAACCTTGCCGTTTCAGCGTCAATATCGATGGTTTCGCCCTTACTATTGTTTATCTGGTGCATCATGTTGTTACTTTGATAGCGCGAAAATTTATCTTCTATTCTCCAGGTTTCTTGAGTTAACCAAGCAGCTAACTGTTCAACTAACCTTTCATCTCGGCTATCAAACAATACTTCACATGGACTCGCCATTGAAAAAAAGGACACCGCAACACAATCAGCACGGTGTTCTATAGTCAGCGCCCTTCTGCTCATACTTACTCTTAGCTATTATTTAAAATGAATAATTAACTTGTAGCACAACCGCTTGTATTTTTTCAAACATTGGTAAGCTTTCAAGTTCTGTTGGTAATTCTACTCCTGGATTGTTGGGCGTTTGTTGGAAAAACTCCAGTCTAAATGACATTTCATCACCATTTTCTAGTGGAAAACCATACTTTAATCCCACCGTGATACCGTCAAGATCGCCCACGCGATAGTCCGCACTAACATGCTCAGGAAGCGTGTCTGAACCATAAATGAAAGGCTCATAAAAGTCGGCGGCCTCCTGTTGGTAATAACGAACATGTGGCTCAAGGTAACCGCTGCTAATAGGCATACGATAGCGAATATCAAAAGTATTTGAATTTATTCCCCAATCGTCCCACATATAGCGATATGAGAAGTCTAAAATTGACTCTTCAAAATGATATTTAGTTTGTGCAAATAGGCTTTGTTTTGTTCGCTCATTGGGTCTCGATTCATACAAATTTTGTTGAACAATACCACTGTCGTCAACTTGACTGACTAGTTTATAGGGATCGTTTTGATAACCATCAACCGATGAGTATGAATAGTTCAGCTGAACTAACATTCTACGATTTATAACTTGGGTAATACCGAATAATACATCAACTGTGTCTTTGGTTTCTTCATCACCTAAAGCATTCAAACGATAGTCTTGCCCTTCCATATAGCTTTGTGCTGATGGTAAAATTGGGGTTAACGGATCTGACACTCCACCCACGGGATTCAGTACATCGTGAGCGAAGGAAAAACCAGCTGACAATGTCGTGTTTTTATTATAAAAATCTCTCGCTACACTGCCGTTTACCCCTAAAGATAAATAATCATACTC
>JAOHFM010000056.1 GCA_028098005.1 Psychrosphaera sp. | reverse complement strand
ACCGTTAAAAACAAGATTTTTATATCTAGCCAAAAGCTCTTGTTGTCTACATACCAAACATCCAACTCAAACTTGGTTTGCCAATCAATAGTATTTCGGCCATTAACCTGAGCCCAGCCTGTTATTCCTGGCTTAACGTCATGTCGGCGAGATTGTTGTTCACTATAAAGCGGTAAATATTCCACAAGTAACGGTCGTGGTCCTACTAGGCTCATATTGCCATTTAACACATTAAACAAACCTGGTAACTCATCTAAACTGGTTGAGCGAAGAAAGCGACCAAACTGAGTTAATCGCTCAGAGTCGGGCTTTAACTGACCAGACTCATCGGCTTCATCTGTCATAGAACGAAACTTAATCATCTTAAAAACTTGCCCATTAAGCCCAGGGCGACTTTGGGTAAACAGTATTGGAGAGCCCAACTTTACACGGATCAGCACCGCCAATATTAGCAATACAGGCAAGCAAATTATTAACCCAATAAACGCACAACTGAAATCAAATACCCTTTTCACTTAATCACCCTTTTGCTTGATATTGATTTATAAAAATCAATTTGACACGCAGTAAGTACCTCTGGGTTATACCGCTCTGTCACTCTTGTTTTCCCCGCCTTGCCATGTCGTTTCTTCAATTCATTATCTTGGTAATACGCCCACACGGCGTTCGTGGCCTCTTCAAGCCTTTGATACTCCACCACGGTCGCAGTTTCGCCTGCGCCAACGGCGTCTTCTAAACCAGGAATTTGGTAGCACACAACCGGCACTTCTAACGCATTTGCCTCTGCAGCTACTAAGCCAAAGCCTTCTCGTTTTGACAGCAATAACAGCACATCAAAATTCACCATATACTCATTTACATTTTGAACATGGCCAACATGAATTATATTCGGCAGCTCATTGAGGTTGTTGTATTTGTCATCTTCAATAGGCCCAACAATTAGGCCGGTAAATACAGGCGACTTAGCATTTAGCGCTTCAATTACCTTTAAAAAGTCATCCAAGCCTTTGTCTTCACACACCCTTCCTGCGTAACCCACCACAAACTCTTTCATTTGTGATCTATCAATCACTGAAGGTTGAGCGTTAACCTTGTCTATATTGAACTTTTCTTTTACGTCCACGCCACATATAGAGCCTTGAGCCAACGTGGAAATTTTAGCGCTCGAGCAATAACCTTTATTAACAACCCATTGTTGCAAGCTTGAACTCACGCAAAGCACATGGGTGGACAGTTTAAATGGTAAACGCTCAACAAAGCTCACCAGTGACTTTTTTTCAACACCAGCCTCTATAGATACTAAACCATGCAAATGATAAACAATCGCTTTTACATTGCAGAGCCGAGCGGCCAAACAGCCAAGCAGTGAAGCTTTAGGGGTGTGGGTATGAACAATGTCTGGAGAAATTTTGTTTATTAGCCAAATAAGCTTTAACAAAGACTTCATGTCTTGAATTGGGCTCACTTCTCGTTTAAAGCCCATATCATGAACCGTCACGCCAACAGGCACCTCACGGCTAACCGTTTTTAGGTTAACCGCTAAATGCACATCAATGCCGTCTTCAACAAATGCTTTAAACTGACCTTCTAAAAAGCTTTCCACACTAAGTGCCGATGTTACAACAACCAAAACTTTCATTTACGAAGCGACAGCCTTTGAGCCAACTGCATCTGAGTCGTCAGCATTGGCAACCGAATGCTCAGAAACTACCGTTTTAATGGCGGTACTGTAATTTAACGCGTTGTCGTTTTTAACCACTTTAATAAACTCAGCCTTGTCCATTAGTTGCGTCAACAGCGCCTGTTCTGTATTTAATGCCGACTGAATATTGGCGCCAGGGTTAAAGTATTCATAAGCAATAATTGCTGGGGCGCGCATATAGTTAAACTCATAACGGTCCAAGTTTAAACACATGTTAAATGCCGTTTTAGCGTCTATGTCGGTAACACTATCTGAGCCACGCTCCAAAATGAAGATACCCTTAACATCTGCAACCTGTGCAATTTTATCCGCATCAACATATTTGGTTATTGGTTCAATTTTGCCAAATCCAAACAGCTCAATAACCGCCACTTTTTCAGTTAGCCAGTTTAACAAGCGACTAAACTTACTATTGTCTACATCACTGTAATATCTAAAGGTGCTCGTCCAAGGCACAGCATGACTGTTAGTCCCATCTGTCACCGCTAAATCTTCAGCCACAAAACGATAACCGTCTTCCATACAAAGCTTCATGCTAGAAAGTGTTTTGCCCGTGTTTGGCGGCGCAAATATTAAATAAGAGCCTGTGTCATCGGCAATGCCAGAACAATGAAGTGGGGCTAAGTTATTGTGCAGTAATTTTAAGTTCACAATGTCAGTTAAAATGTAACCTACGGAGTGAACGTTCATGAACCTGTGGGTGACAAATCTAAGGTAATCTTTATTTACCTTAATTTTTATCGAATTGGTTTCTAATCCTGACAGCTCATACTGTAGCTTTTTACCAAAGAAAAAGTTGCGGTTATAAAATATTTTACCGGCCTTTTTATTCCCTGAAAAATAGTGAAACTTACCAGTTTCTTCATCACTTGGAGGGGTTTCCCACAAACGACCACTCACCACCTCTATATCAATTTTGATAAGCGCATTGTCAAAGTGTTCTTTGGTAGACTGGGGCATACATAACCCATATGACCATTTAAAGTCTTTTAGGTTTGTTTTTACCGCTAGAATATTATCAATAGGTACAAAATAATTCATTTAGGTTGTTGCCCTTCTATTGTTCCGTAAAATTCATTTCGCCTTTTTTGTAACAGGCTGTTTTTATATTTTTGTGCTTGTTTAAAATTTAATTTCGATTGCTCATTTCTTACCGTGTATTGCTCAAGCGCTATTAACATACAAGACGCCAACGCATCTGCATCATCAGGCCTCGCAATTAAATTGTCAGTGATTAATTCCGACACACCACCAACATGGGTACCAACACAGCACATTGAGCTAGCCATTGCCTCTATCATTGCTCGTGGCAAGCCTTCCTGACGTGAAGCCAATACAAACAAATCTGACTGCTTGTGCCACACCTTAATTTCATCAAAGTCGCAAAAGCCAACAAAGTTAACAACGTCACTTAATCCCAAATCGTTCGCTAACCGTTTTACTTCCTCAAGCTTTACGCCAGCGCCAACCCAAACCAAGTTTACATTTAATCCTTTGTCTCTTATTTGCTTTAAGGCCTTTAGTAAAATGTCGGGGCCTTTGTAATAGTGCTCTAAACTGCCAACACTTAACACCTGAAAACAATTTTTTTGTTCAGTCTCAAGCTCACGTAAAAAATAATCCTCATCTAGCAGCGCCAAACTTGAATAGTTTGTAGTGAAGGCGCTAGGGTTTGGCGGATACACCTTCTGTAAACTGTACTCAGTAACAAACGCGCTTGCAGAAGCAC
This sequence comes from Psychrosphaera sp., assembly GCA_028098005.1. The sequence goes on along the minus strand of JAOHFM010000056.1, from coordinate 4,463 downwards.
CTTTAATTTCCCACTTCATTTTGTACTTAAGCAACAGCGCAACTATTTTAGAAGCCAAGGTATGCCCAGCAACAGCGTCGTAGGGATCACCCACCACTTCTACCGAATATTTATTAAACAACATAGGAATAACCGCTGTTAATGACAGAGGCAGTCTAAATATGAGCGTCGCGTTTTGTTTTTTTATGGTTTTGGATAAAGCCCACCCTTTTTTCATCATCGAAAAAATATTACGAACAAAACCAGCAACACCACGGTAGTTATTTAAATGCTCAAAACTAACACCGCTTCTGCAAGCTCGCTTATAATCGTCGCTTATCTCAGCTACTTCAGCTACACGTGAAACAACAACAACCTGATCAAAATTAGACAAATAACGCTGCCAAAAAAACGCATCCGCTTTAGAGCGGGTGTAGTATTCGCCATTAGGCAATACAACAAATCGAGCGTCGTGAAATACATAAACTACTTTTTTCAACTGACTTTCCTTAAAATAAAACGCCCATAGGTAATGCTATAAAAGAAAAACCACGCTAACGAACCATACACTATGCCTTTGAGCATCATATTAAAGTCACCACGAATGGCGTAAATTGCAATATACGAAGAGTAAATTGAAACGAATAAAGCCAAAGAGTCACCCGCCAGTGCTCGTTGCCAAAAAACTCTAAATAAACTTCCAATAAAAAAGAAAAAAGCAAACACGCCAACGTAACCAAAATTCATAAAGGCTTCCGCTTCAATGGAAAAACCATAGGCACCGGGCCGCACATTAGCGGGGTACAACTCGGTAAACCAGATAGTGAGCCTACCTACAGTCTCAAATTGTTTAAGCTGAAAAAGAGATAGTACAGAGTCAACGTAAGTCACACCGTAATACAAATCAAAATAGCCAGTATCCAACCACTTTAAAACATTGGTCACTATCATCAAATTACTACCTTGACTTAACAGCGCCTTCAAAGCTTGCAATAGGCTGTCACCTTCTAGGTTTGCTCTTAACAAACTCAAAGCCGTAAATATAATTGAGCAAATCACCAACAAAAGGGCTAATTTAGTAAGGTTAATTTTTCGGTAGAGTGAGTAAGTTAGAATGCAAGGTATGATGATGAGTACAAAGTCTCGCTCACCAATTAATAAGCAATACCAGGTAAACGCAATAAAAAGAAGACCGTCGTACTTAGTAAATGCGCGCTTTATCGACAGGCGAATGCACACCAAAAGCGGCGCGAGATACATGACAATATAATGCAACGCCCCTATTTTATCTAAGATGTCTGATTTTTTAGACGCCCCACCAATTTTTAACATCAAATTTAAATAAGCAACACCTAACAACAGCGTCAACGCGGTTAATACTAACTGAACATGCCATTTACCTCTTACCTCCTCGCCCAGAATAATGACCTTGGTTCTAGTATTAACCAAGTTACTAACCCACATGCCAAATAGCGCACAGGAAAAAATAATAATGGCATCGTTTATGTAGGCCTCTTTAATGCCAGAATAGAGCCCAAACCCCAACTGATAAGCCAATACCGGGCCCAACGTGAAGTACACATAAAACAACATGTAAAAGACTAAAGGGGTTATAAAGCGGTTTCTATTGCTCACGACTCGCCCCTTTTAACAATATCGTGGTGCCAAAAGCGCCTTTTAACCCAAAAATCACCAGCAGTAATACACTCGCGCCCAATACACCTTGATTTAACGGTAAGAAGTAACCGAACAGCAATGCCACAACAAAATTTAAAAGGGTTGCTTGTGCAAGCGCTTGCTCTTTTTTTAACAAAATATTTAAAGCATTTAACAAGTGTGAGTAAAAGTTAAAAGCAAAAGCCACGTTCACTAACAGCCATTCAATAAAATAAGGCTGAGTATCAACATTAAAAACAAAAGAAACTAAATGCATGGAAATGAACGAAAAGCCTACAACCGCTACTGACACAATAGAGGTAAGTAAAAGCAACTTTTTAACATGGGTGTGCCGGATAATGGCGGAGGCTTGGTGGGCTTGCGCCTCTACGCTTTGCTTTATTTTTCCCCATTGATAGTTAATTAAGTTAATTACCAACATGTTTACAAATGACAGAGCTTGAAAAAACAGAGTAAAAATAGCAAGTTGCTCAATATTAGAATAAGCCATTAAATAATATTTAGGCAGATTTGCCAGTAAAGCGGTAAAAAGTGCAATAAATACAAGTCGCGAGGCGATACGCAATATAGAACTACTCTGAACGCCTTCTAGATTAGTATTGGTATTGCTGCTTAAATTTGATTGCGGGCGCAGCACCCAATAATAATGAACAAGCAAGGCACCGCTGCCTATTGTAAATACCCACGCCAAATCTAAGTTTGAAAGTACAACCAATAAAGCAATGAGTATATAAACCAAACATTTAAACACATTGAGCTTGTCTATTGCACTGGTGAGGTTGTTATTTTGATAGGCACCTATATGGAGTTCATGATGTGACTCAATAAACTTAAATAAACTTAACGCGATAACAAAAGAGAGTGAAACTTCAAGGCTTATTAACGCCACTAAAAGTATAAATATAAAGTAAATAACAGAATGGAAAGCGAAGCGAATTTTTAAGGCCTTGGCTAATGCCATTGCACTATCTTGTTGGGAGGCCAAAACTTGTTTAAAGCCAAACAGGCCCAACACATTAAGCGGCACGCATAACGCTAGTATGTAGGAGTATTCGCCAATTTCTTTCAAGCCACGAAACTGTGCAATAACCACAATCAAAAAAACCTGCGTTAATGCAACTAAAACACCGCTGGCTCCAAGATTTCTTATTCTTCTTATCAATGGAGTCTCTAAACTACGTTGGACAACTGTTTTGTATAACTTCCATACTATATTTATAACGGCTAACTTACACCCACAAAATAACAAAAATGTAAAAATATTTTCCTGAACTCTACCTACAAACTTGATATAGTTGCCCGCAGGTTTAAATGTTGTAGTGGAGAACTAACTTCAGCAATGTTTGCCCTAAAACACTCGTTTAAAAAATACATTGAACCAAAGGACACATAGGAGCTTTCAATGAATACAAACGCTAAAAATTTATCTAAAGTAAAAAAGGCCATTATTCCTGTTGCAGGACTTGGTACCCGCATGTTACCGGCGTCAAAAGCCATTCCAAAAGAAATGTTGCCCATTGCCGACAAACCAATTATTCAGTATGTGGTTAACGAAATCATTGCCGCTGGCATAAAAGAAATCGTTTTAGTGACCCACTCTTCTAAAAACAGCATTGAAAACCATTTTGATAAAAGTTTTGAGCTTGAGTCTATTTTAGAAAAGCGCGTAAAACGTCAGCTGCTTGATGAAGTACAAGCTATATGCCCAAAAGACGTGACCATCATGCACGTTCGTCAAGGTGAAGCAAAAGGTTTAGGCCACGCCATTGCCTGCGCGCGACCACTCGTAGGCAACCACCCTTTTGCCGTTGTGTTACCAGACGTAATGATTAATAGCTACGACTCAAACTTAAAACAAGATAACTTAGCAGAAATGATCGCCCTTTATGACGAGTCTCGCGCCAGCCAGATTATGGTAGACGCGGTTCCAAATGAAGACGTAAACAAATACGGTATAGCAGACGTAGACGGCGCTAAAATAGAAGCTGGCGAGTCAAAGCCGATGGTGGGCATGGTAGAAAAACCGAATGTAGATGACGCACCATCAAACCTAGCGGTGGTTGGACGTTACGTATTATCAGCAGACATTTGGGACATTCTTGAAAAAACCCCGGTAGGCGCAGGCGATGAAATTCAGTTAACAGATGCCATAGCCACGTTAATGGACTGGGAACAAGTAAATGCCTATGTATTAAAAGGCAGCTATCACGACTGTGGTGACAAGTTGGGTTACATGAAAGCCTTTGTTGAGTACAGCAAACGTCATCCGTTATTAGGTGAAGCGTTTAACGAGTACTTAAGCCAAAGCTAGCCCTCAACCTCTATTAAATACTAGGCCCAAATAGCGGGCCTAGATCTTACTTCATAAAAGCTTCACTTTATAAACCGCAATTAATTAATAACTTGTGATGGTTGTGAGTTCATTTTCTTAAGGGCTTTTTGAAGCAGTTGGACAGTGTTAATTGTGTGCCTAAAATCATGCGTCAATACAATTTAAGAGCGCTGGCTGGACTCAAGCGAAGGTATATCAAAGGCACCTAACCTTCTCGGATATTCGACAATGTTTTAGAGCGATAGTTGGCCCATAAGTCACCTAATACTGAGTGGGTGAGCGATTCTTTCTACATTCGCACCTATGAGAAACTCTTATATCTAGCAACGTTAATAGATTTTTCTCCGCCAGGTTGTAGACGGCTCTCTAGGGACAAGCGCCTAGTAATTAATGTTCAATTAGTGGCCATTTATCAAAAACGGTAAATGGAGCCTTAACTAGTTCGCAGCAATCTAGGAAGCCAATACGGCAGTAG
>JAOHFM010000055.1 GCA_028098005.1 Psychrosphaera sp. | reverse complement strand
ACAGGAACGTGGTCAAAAAGTTGGAAAAAAAGAGCAACAAACCATTAAAGAAGAAATTGTTCAAACTTTACTACCAAAAGCATTTACTAAAAATAGTCGACTATATGCGTATATAGACATAAAAAACCAATGGATAGTTGTTAATAGTAGTAGTGCGAATCGTGCTGAAACGCTTTTAGCTATGCTAAGGCAGTGTATCGGTACCCTTCCTGTTCTGCCACTTAAGCCAGAACAAGATCTTATGCTAGCGATGACGTCATGGGTGAAAAATGATGAGTTACCTAAACCGTTTCAATTTGCCAGTGATATAGAGTTAAAAGCATTAGACGAAGAAGCAGCCGTTGCTAAACTAAAAAATCATGACGTGACTGAAGAAGAAGTGCAGTTGCACATTGCTAATGGTAAATTTGTCCATAAACTTGGGTTGATTTGGGATGAAAAAGCAAAATTTGTTGTAAACGAAGAAGCCGCTATCAAGCAGATTAAGTTTTTAGATATCGTAAAAGAACAAACAGACGATGTCCCATCTGACGATAAATTAGCAAAGTTTGATGCAGACTTCGCACTGATGACTGGCGAATTAAACAACCTAATAAATGATTTAGTATCGGTCTGGGATACTAAAGAGCCATAACCTTATTCTTAATAAAAAGCTAACTCTTTAGAGTTAGCTTTTTACATCACACTGCTGCATTAACAGCATTCATTTTTTGTTTAGCATTAAGTAAATACTGTTTTAATATCACCTAGGGCTTTAGCAAATTCATCTGATTTAAAGTAGGTAATATCGTCAATTACCCCTTTCTCTACATAAAGCTCATACTTATCTATATCAGCTTGTCCTTTGCACAGCAGATCATTATATAAAGCACCAACTCTTACAAAGTCAATGTAGCTCACTGACTCTGTCTGATAATCGAGATCATTCCATTTTTCCGCTATTTCAATGAAATCGCCGGAAAAATCCCAAGAACGCATAATAGCACCACCTAATTTACCAGCCATGCGTTTGATTGCCGCTTCTAAAAAACTTGGGTTTGCAAAAACTTCTTCATGCCTTTCAGCTTCTGTCAGTATTGGCAGTACACCAATACTATGTACCAAAGCCGCTAGTGTTAATGTATCAATATTGATTGACGCATGTTTATGATCTTTTTGCCAATGTTGCATTGAGGCTATTGCCACACAAGCAACATTAACCGTTTTTTCCCACGACTTATTCATATATTCACGAACAAGGTCGTTCTTAGAAACGAATAATTGTTCCATGGCAATTGCCGTTGCTATGTTCTTTATTTGCCTTAAGCCAATACGAGTAACCGCTTGGTTTAATGACTCCACTTTCACAGAGCGGCCCATAAAAGCACTATTAGCGACTTTAACCAGACGAGCAGATAGTGCAGGATCTTGTGCAATAACACCTGCCATCATATGTAAATTAACATCTGGGTCGTCAGCTGCTTCACGAATTTTTATAGCTATTTCAGGTAATGTAGGAAGTACTAAAGAGTCGCTCTGAATCTTTTCGACCAAAATTGTTAATAGTGCATTTTCGGTAGACATAAAGGGTCCTTTAAAGTCTCGGATTTAACTTAACGAATTTTATATTCCTAAATATTTTAGTCGCAGTCCGTTACTTTCGCCAATTTTGAATACGATAATTTTCACTTATAAACTGATTTTTTTTATTTGCTACTCAACTGCTTAACTGACTTTGCATCATGTGCAGTTTTAAGCATAGTACGGCTTTCTACAAGAAACTGATTTGAAGTCTTGCCAAACCAATTAGCAACACTTTCAAATGATTGTTTGAATGCTTGCTTGTCTTTACTTTTTAAATCGCACAGCGCGCTATTCAGCTCTGTGGAAAAACCTTCTGCCAACTTCTCAATATCTTCTGCACTATAAATAATATCCGCGTACAACTGTGAGTTTTGGGCAAACAGTCGGCCAGTCATTGCTAATTCCAAACGATAGATTGGTGAGCTTAGCCTTAGTAGCTGTTCTAAGTTAGGATCTTGTTTTGCCAAAAACCGACCATAAACGTACGTTGTGAAGTGACGCATTGCCTGGATAATTTCCATGCTTGAGTCATGTTGTTTCGCTTGATCAACCTCTAAAATTGCGCCCCACAATTTCAATTGTTCGATAAGCCATTGATATTTATCTTCATAGCGGCCATCACAAACAACAACAACCTGTTTTACAAAGTTAGGTACATCAGGACCAAACATTGGGTGTAACCCAACAACTGGACCTTTGTGCTGCGACAACATTGCTCGAAGGGGTTGATGCTTTAATGACGTTAAGTCAGCTAAAATGCATTCGTCATCGAGCTGAGGTAATTGAGCAATTACAGATTCGGTTACTTGGATAGGTACAGAAATGATAACTAGCTTAGCGCCGGAAAATACCGCTTCTGCATTTGGCCAGTCCGACTCTTCAAATACAACGACTTCATAACCTGAGCGATTAAACATATCAACAAAGCGGCTACCTAAAGCACCTGCGCCACCAACAACCACAACTTTTGTATTTGGCAATAAGCATCGATAAGAATTGTGTTGGCTTTGGTAAGACTCTCTCATTATACGTCTTAACAAGTCTTCAATGAGGTCAGGGCTCACACCTAACGACTCAGAAAGTGTTCTTCGTTCTGCAATGAGTTCGGCTTCTCTGACAGGATCATAAATCGCTTTGCCAATGGTTTTTTTGAATGCGCCTACTTTTCCGGTAACTTTTTGGCGTTTTGCTAATAACTCAACCAACTGGGTGTCAATTGAGTCAATCTCTTCACGTAAATCTGTTAATGACACAACGATAACTCGCTCTTCAGTGTGGGGCTTTTCTTTATAGCATAAAAAAAGGAGCACCGTGTGCTCCTCTTTTAACATCGAGTAAACTAGTTTACTTCTTGAAAGATAACTTTTCTTTGATACGTGCTGACTTACCAGAACGCTCACGCATGTAGTAAAGTTTAGCGCGACGTACGTCACCACGACGTTTCACTTCGATGCTATCGATAACTGGGCTGTGCGTTTGGAATGTACGCTCAATACCTTCACCGTTAGAAATTTTACGTACTGTGAAAGCAGAGTGTAAACCGCGATTTCTCTTCGCTAATACAAATCCTTCAAACGCCTGAAGACGCTCTTTGTTGCCTTCTTTTACGCGTACTTTTACAACTACTGTGTCACCAGGCATAAATGCTGGTACATCAGTCTTCATTTGCTCTTCTTCTAGAGCCTTAATGATGTTTTGACTAACTTTTCTCATTATATTCTCACTTTTCTAGGATTCACTGCATATCTAAACAACGTCATTTGCCTCTTGTTCACTAAGGAACTCGTTTAACAAACGCTGTTGCTCATCAGTCAGAGCTAGATTGTTAATTAAATCAGGTCTTCGCAACCAGGTTCTACCCAATGACTGTTTTAATCGCCACTGTCGGATTTTTTCATGATTACCGCTAAGTAATACATCTGGCACCCGTTGGTCTGCCAGTACTTCAGGTCTAGTGTAATGTGGACAATCTAGTAAACCGTCTGCAAACGAATCCTGCTCTGCGGACAAATTATGTCCTAACACACCTGGAATCATTCTCGACACTGAGTCAATCAATGTCATTGCCGGTAACTCACCGCCACTTAAAACAAAATCTCCAATCGACCATTCTTCATCGACTTCCGATTGAATCACTCGTTCATCTATTCCTTCATATCGACCCGCGACTAACACTAACTTTTTGTTTTGTGCTAGTTGTTTAACACCTTCGTGATTCAACTTTTTGCCTTGCGGAGACAAGTAAATCACTTTAGCCCCTTCACCTGCTGCTGTTTTCGCTGCGCGAATGGCATCAGTTAAAGGTTGCACCATCATTAACATACCAGGGCCGCCGCCATAAGGTCTGTCATCAACTGTTCTATGTCGGTCATGTGTAAAATCTCTAGGATTCCACGCATTGAACTCTATAGTTCCGTTTTTGATGGCTCGACTAATCACGCCTTGCTGCGTAATCGCGTCAAACATTTCTGGAAAGAGCGAAACAACGCCTAACCATAACTGACAATTCATATTTGTCAGAATCCTGGATCCCAGTCCACCGTAATGGTGTTTTCTTCCTTGTTGACCGATTTGATCACGTCATCCTGAATATACGGAATCAACCTTTCAGTCTTGCCGAATGCATCTTTAGCATTTGCATCGACTACTAAAACGTCATTTGAACCCGTTTCCATCAAGCCAGATACTGTACCTAGGTTATAGCCCGAATCGTTTGTTACTTTCATGCCTTTAAGGTCACGCCAGTAAAACTCATCGTCTTCTAACTCAGGAAGTTGTTGAGCTTCAACAAAAATTTCAGCATGAAGCCAAGCTTCCGCGTCGTTTCTTGAATCTACACCATCAAACTTAGCAATCAGGCCTTTGTTGTGTCGGCGCCAGTCGGCCACCTTCACTAGGTGCTGCTGTCCATTGAGGCTTACGCGCCAAGGACTATAATCAAAGATCCCTTCCGGAACCTCAGTGTAGGCATTTATCTTGAACCAGCCTTTGATGCCATATGAAGCACCGATTTTACCGACTAGAATGAACTCGTCTGATTGTTTTAACTGACTCATTTATTTACCTTCACTTAATTGCGTAATCAATTAAGCCGCTTTCTTAGCGTCTTTAACGATTTTTGCAACACGATCAGAAAGTTGTGCACCTGTAGCTACCCAATGTTCAATACGATCTAAATCGATACGAACTTTTTCTTCTTGACCAGTCGCGATCGGGTTGAAGAAGCCAATTTTCTCAATGAAACGACCGTCACGAGAACGGCGGCTGTCTGCAACAACGACTGAGTAGAATGGACGTTTTTTCGCGCCACCACGAGCTAAACGAATAGTTACCATAATTTCCTCAATTATTACTAATGGTTAAGGTGAACATTCACCACCCTTTTTAGACACCCTAAAAAAGGTCGCGCAATTGTACGGATCTGGTGAGAAATTTCAAGTGGTAATAACAAAAACGGGCCATTGAATAATGACCCGTTGATTGGATTTTAAGCAAAAAACCGATATTTAGTGGAAAAAATACCCGGCATGGCTTTATAAAATACGCTATTTTATTTTAGCTTAGGGAATCCACCTGGCATTTTTGGCATTCCACCACCCATACCACGCATCATTTTCATTAAGCCGCCACCTTTCATTTTTTTCATCATTTTCTGCATTTGAGTAAACTGCTTTAAAAGGCGGTTTACATCTTGCACTTGCGTACCACTACCGGCAGCAATACGACGCTTCCTAGAGCCTTTAATCACCTCTGGGTGCTTACGCTCTTTTTTGGTCATAGAGTTAATGATGGCTTCCATTTGATTAAATTGCTTATCATTAACTTGCCCTTTTACCGCATCAGGGATATTACCCATGCCAGGCATCTTGTCCATCAAGCTCGACATCCCGCCCATGCCACGCATTTGCGTTAACTGGTCTTTAAAGTCTTCTAAGTCAAAGCCTTGACCTTTCATCACCTTTTTAGCGACTTTCTCAGCTTTGTCTTTATCTATTTTAGATTCAATTTGCTCAACAAGTGACAATACGTCACCCATGCCTAAAATTCGGCTAGCAATTCGCTCTGGGTGGAACGGGTCTAGTGCATCAATCTTTTCGCCCATACCAATAAATTTAATTGGCTTGCCAGTAATATGACGAATAGATAAGGCAGCACCACCTCTAGCATCACCATCGGCTTTAGTAAGAATAACACCCGTTAAAGGAAGCGCCTCATTAAATGCCTTAGCGGTGTTCGCAGCATCTTGACCTGTCATTGCATCAACAACAAATAACGTTTCTACAGGATTTACCGCAGCATGTAGGTCTTTAATTTCGCCCATCATGGCTTCATCAATTGCTAAACGACCAGCGGTATCCACGAGTAACACATCAAAGAATTTTTTCTTAGCGTGCGCTATTGCCCCATTAACAATATCAATGGGCTTTTGTTCTACTGTACTCGGGAAAAATTCAACATCAACTTCAGCGGCTAGCGTCTCAAGCTGTTTTATTGCTGCTGGACGATAAACGTCGGCACTTACTACTAATACCGACTTTTTCTTTTTCTCTTTAAGAAACTTAGCTAGCTTACCTACCGATGTTGTTTTACCAGCACCTTGCAAACCCGCCATCATGACAACCGCTGGAGGCTGTGCAGCAAGGTTTAAGTCTTCGTTTTTTTCGCCCATGGCTTTTTCAAGCTCACCCTGAACAATCTTAACGAACACTTGACCCGGAGTTAAGCTCTTGCCTACTTCCTCACCTACGGCTCTTTCTTTAACGGATTTTACGAATTCTCTTACTACTGGCAAAGCTACGTCGGCTTCTAATAAGGCCATACGCACTTCACGCAGAGTGTCTTTAATATTCTCTTCTGTCAGACGGCCGCGACCACTGATTTTTTTCAATGAAGCGGATAAACGATCGGATAAATTACTAAACATGAATTATCGCTGCTCTTTATAATGAATCAGTAATAATGAATTTATTACTATATTTAAAATTTACTATTGGGGCGATTATATACAGGTGCAAGATTAAAATATAGTTAAGCGCCCATCAAAGTAGCTAACTGCCATTTCTTTTATAGTTTATGATTAACTTTCATGTTATTTTTCTGTCTCTTGTTGGCAAATAAAAGAACATATTTAAGGAATCCACAGTGACGTTTATTGAGTTAGGCCTAATAACTTGTTTTATTGGCTTTTTAGCGAGCTCAGTGTTGTGTGCAAAATCTATTTACTCAAAAAGTGCGACGAACTCTAAAGCTATTTTATTAGTTGCTGTTTTAGCTACTGCCGTTCAATTAGTTATAGCAAGGCAAGCACTGTATATAGACAATCAAATTCACTTGTCACTTGCCTCTATGTCTCTATTAATTGCTGGGCTGATCAACTTAGCTGTTGTTGTGCGCTCAATTAAACAATTAAATCCAATGATGATAATTGTTACCACTGGGTTTTCTGCATTACTCAGCCTGTTATTATTAGCTACACCTCTGAGCTCGGCGCTTTATACAGGCGGTTTGACCGCTTCATCACTGGCGCTTATTGTACATATTGCCTTATCCGTTGGAGCTTATTGCATACTGGTTATGGCATCTTTATATGCTCTTCAGTTTCACTATATCGACTCAAAGCTAAAAGCTAAAACCTTGTCGTTAAACTCGTTTTTACCTCCACTTAATGTGGTGGAGCGCCAGCACTTTAATTTAATGGCGTTAGGCCTTATTTTACTAACTGCTGCGTTACTCACAGGGTTTATGTTTTTAGATACTATGCTATCTAAAGAGTACGCTCATAAAACGGTGTTATCGCTTATCGCATGGGCGATATTTTTAATTTTAACAATAGGCCACAAAGTTTACGGCTGGCGCGGAACTAATAGCGCATTTGCCACAGTGATTGCCGCTGTTATACTGTCGTTGGCTTATTTTGGTAGTCGTTTCGTAAAAGAGATACTTTTAACCTAATTTGCATACAAACTGAGTTGCCTCTGGCCTAAACTGGTTTAAGGCACTCATTTAAAATTTTCGTAACATTATATAGGAACCACCTGTTTGGACGACATATCAACGAGTACGCTATTTATTGCACTAGCGGCACTTATCTTTGTTTCTGCATATTTTTCAAGTTCTGAAACTGGCCTTATGGCGCTCAATAAGTACCGCTTAAAGCATCTTCAAAATGAAGGTCATAAAGGTGCAATTCGAGTTTCAAAAATGATGGAACGTCCTGATCAACTAATTGGGCTTATCTTAATTGGTAACAACTTAGTCAACATTGGTGCTTCATTTTTAGCTGCTGAAATTGGGCAACGCTTGTACGGAGACGTAGGTCTCGCGGTTGCGGCCTTCGTATTAACCTTTATCATTTTGATTTTTGCCGAAGTAACGCCAAAAACATTAGCGGCTTTGCATCCTGAAAAAATTGCTTACCCAAGCTCTTGGGTTTTAAATATTTTAATGAAAATACTATACCCGTTTGTATTAATTGTTAATTACATAACGAACGGCATTTTAATTATGCTCAGAATTAGCGCCAAAGACAGGCAAGAGCATAGCTTAAGTAGCGAAGAGTTAAGAACCGTAGTTAATGAGTCTGGCGGACTTTTAGAAGATAAACACCAAAACATGTTGGTAAACCTTCTAGATATAGAAAATATTACCGTAGAAGACATCATGGTGCCTAGAAATGAAATTTATGCATTAGATATTAATGATGACTGGAAAGACTTACAACGCGGATTAACAAATGCGCAGCA
>JAOHFM010000054.1 GCA_028098005.1 Psychrosphaera sp. | reverse complement strand
CCTAGGCTGTTTGGATACCCCTACACATGGAGAGTATTATCTAAATGGTGCAAATGTCGCCTCTATGTCTGACGAAGCGTTATCTAAAGTCCGAAATGAACACATAGGGTTTATCTTCCAAACCTTCCACTTACTTCCTAAATTAGACGCAATTGGCAATGTAAAGTTGCCACTCAGGTACTCCGATATATCAGATGAAGAAGCAACAGAGCGTGCGATCCGCTTACTAAAAAAAGTTGGACTTGAACATCGTATGCATCATAAACCGTTTGAAATGTCTGGCGGCCAGCGGCAACGCGTCGCAATTGCTCGTGCATTGATAAATAACCCTGCGGTTGTGCTCGCTGACGAACCAACGGGTAACCTCGACAGTAAAACATCAGAAGAAATCATGGCGTTATTAACGGATCTGCATCAACAAGGTCAAACAATCGTGATGGTGACTCATGAAGATGATATTGCTGAATTTGCAGAAAGAGTAGTGAGAATGAAAGACGGGCAAATTATTAGCATGGAGAGCAATAATGTTAAATAAGTTAGCTGCTTTGAAAGCCAATCGACTCATACATCTAGCGTTCATGTCTAGTGCCATTTTATATATGCCGGTAGCAAATGCAGAATCGGTTTTGATTACCGGTGAAATTGCCTCATTGGAAAAGCAGATCGTAAGTGCACCTAGAACCGATAGATGGCAAATTCAAATTCAATGGATGTTTGAAGAGGGTAAGATTGCCAATAAAGGTGATCTGATAGCGGTTTTTGATTCCGGCTCCATTAAATCTCAAATTAAGCAAAGTGAAGAGCAGTTATCTTCTGAGAAGCTATTGCTGAAGAAAAAGGAATTAGATTTAGAGCAAGCTGTAACGGACGCAGAAAGCGCATTGGCTATTGCAGAACTGGAAGTAGAAAAAGCAAGAATTGAAGCGGATATCACCTCTACCGACGTTAGTAAATATGACAAAGGACGATATCAAATCGCGCTTGAGCGAGCGTTATTAAATAAAATTAAAGCAGAACAAGCACTCATCGTTAAGAAGAAAGAACAGGAAGTTGAAATAGCGAAACAAAAAATTTCAATTATCAAAATAGAAGAGCGCTTGGCTTACCAACGTCAAACGTTAAAAAGAGCGTCGGTGAGGGCTGAAATTACAGGCCAAGTTACTCATATGATGCACCCTTGGCATGGCGAAAAAATAACGGCAGGCACAATGCTTCAGCAATCGATGAAAGCAATGTTAGTGCAAGGGAAAGGCGGCTATCAAGTTCAAGCTTGGGTTCATGAAATTGATGTTAATAAAGTAAAGGCGGGCAGCGCCGCATCACTTAAATTAGATGCCTTCCCAAAGCAAAATTTTGAAGGCGTGGTTCAATCTGTGGCGAGTCAATCTGAACAAATAGCAAATTGGAGCAATAGCTCATACCACCGTATATACCTTAAGTTTAAGCAGCAACCTAACATTGAATTATTGCCAGGCATGAGCGTACAAGTTGTAGTAGAGGGAGAAGCTGATGAGTAAACTTAAAATGACTATTGCCATGTTGATAGCCGTTCAGTTAATCGCTTGCGGTGTAGAAAACAAGGTGGCACCAAAATTAGTTGAAGCGTCGAGTTTATCTGCAACAGGTATATTAGTGTCTAAAGAATCTGCAACTATATCTCCTCCAAGCGTTTCTAGCATGTGGCAATATAAAATTCAGTACTTAGCAAAAGAAAACAAACTCGTTAAAAAAGGCGATACCGTTATACGCTTTGATCCCATGCAACTAAGAAATGATTTAATGAGCAAGCAAAGTGAACTTGATGCAGCGGTGAAACAAAAAGAGCAGAGCGAACTAAACCAGACACAGATATTACAAGATTTAAAGCTTGCAAAAGCAGAAGCAAAAATGAACAGAGACAAAGAGCAACGAAAGGCGGAAATTGTTGACGCGTCTCGTTCTGGTATCGAAAAGGAAAAGCAGGCAAAACAATATGAAATTGCGCAGGCTAGGTTTGCACAAGCAGAGCAACGTTTAGAAAATTATCATGCTAGTACAGCAATTAACGCCGAAGTATCAGAAGCAACCATCAATCGATTAACCGTTGATGTTGAACGCTTAAAATCTGAGATTAATTTACTTAACATTAAAGCCAGTAAATCAGGCATTGTTATGTATGTAACAGAACAAGATGGCGAAAAGCCCGCGGTAGGCGAGACAATTTGGCAGGGCCGCCGAGTACTTACTATACCCTCGTTAGATAAAATAGCTGTGCAGGCAGAATTTGATGAGCCAGACACAACTAAAGTCAATGTAGGTGACTCAGTAAAAATCACCTTAGACGCCTATCCTGAATTGCCTTTTGTCGGCAAAATTTCCACGCTCGGGCAATCTTATAAAAGCAAGTCTTACAGAAATCCTAAAGTCGTATTTGATGTTTTTATTGATATAGAAAATATTGATCCAGAAATAATGCGCCCAGGAATGAAAGTTAAAGTGGAAATGGCAGGAGGACAATCATGAAGTATTTAAACGCGACTTTGTTGCTAGCGATATGTTCGTCTTTGTTGCTGGTGGGATGTTCTGAAGAACAAGAAACAATTCCTACATATACAGTTGCAGCGACTAATTTAAGGGTAGATGTACCCGGAACTGGACACCTTGAAGCCGCTTCATCGGAAACAATAAACTCTCCTGGTCGTCAACCAATGACTATTGCATGGCTAGCGGAAGAATATAAAGAAGTAAAAAAAGGTGAGCTAATAGTAAAGTTTGATGGTGAAAAACTATCCATAGACTCACGTAACGAGCAACTAGATATGATGTTAATAGAAAAAGACATCGTAAAAAAAGTAACAGAAAAAAATAAAGATGAAACTGAGGTAAAAGCAGAAAAAGAGTTTGTAGGTGAAGAGTTTGAATTTGCGAAAAGCTACTCTGTGGATGACTTACGCATATATTCACAATTAGAAATCATTGAGTCTATGGAAAACACCGAGTTTTTAAGCGCCAAAGATGAGTTCTTAGATTGGAAAAAAGGCAGCATTCGTGAACAAAGTCAAAGCGCCGTTGATGTGCTTGATATTCAAAAAAGCGGCCATCAATCTAAACTAGACCAGCATCAACAAGCACTTTCCTTATTGGAGGTGAGAGCGCCTTTTGATGGTTTATTAGTTTACGAAAAAAACTGGCGTGGCGAATCAGCAACGGTAGGTCAAACTGTGTTTCCAGGAAGCGCTGTTGCAAAAATTCCAAATTTATCGCAAATGCAAGCCAAACTATTTGTCTTAGAAAAAGAGGCTATTGGTTTAGGTAAAGATCAGAGCGTCAGTTTGACCTTAGACGCTTATCCTAATAAAGTTTTTACAGGCAAGGTTGTTGAAGTTGCAGGCTTTGCCAGAACAATTCAAAGAGGAAATCCGGTAAAGTTTTTTGAGGTAACGGTGAGTATTTCTCAAGCCGGTAGCGATACCTTTAGGCCAGGGCGAAAACTATCGGCAACCATTCATGTTGAAGCCTTTGACCAGAAGTTGGTTGCCCCGTTACAAGCAATACACAATGAAGATGGCGGTAACTTTGTTTATGTTAAGCAAGGAAATCGTTTTAAAAAACAGCCCATATCAACGGGAGCTAAAAACTTGTTTTTAGTAGAAGTTACTTCAGGTCTTAATGAAGGTGACCAAATTGCGTTAAGTACACCGGGAGAGAACAAACATGGATAAGTTAAAACCATTAGTGATAGATGCATGGAGTGAACTTGCGTCTCAAAAACTAAGAACCTTGTTAACCCTACTAGGCATGATTTTTGGGGTTGGTGCTGTAATAGCCATGTTGAATATTGGCGAAGGTGCAGAAAAAGAAGCGTTAAAATTAATTGACTCTATGGGAGTCAACAACTTAATCATTGAAACAAAGCAATTCAGCAAAGATGAGCTTAAAGAGCTGCGTGAAGAAACACTCGGCTTATCTATGTCAGATATTAATGCCATGTTGTCTACGCTGCCTTTTATTACCGGCTTTAGTGCTGAAAAAGAGATAAAAACGCATGCCTTGTATAGTGAATATGGAAAGGCTGAGTCTGAGACAATCGGTGTCAATGAAAGTTACTTTACGCTTGCTAATCTAGCATCTACTCAGGGACGACTGATCACAAAAACGGACATTGATAATGTAAGCCAAGTGGCGGTTTTAGGCTTTGATGCTGCTCAATCTTTATTTCCTAACACTGATCCGGTAGGCCAATTAGTAAAAGTTAACCATGTTTGGCTAAAGGTGGTGGGCGTATTAACAAAGCCGGAGCTAAATAAAGATGAGTTTCAAGGCGTGAAATTGGGTGGGGACAGAAATAGGGTTTTTGTTCCGCTAACAACGGCATTAAAAAAGTTTTCATCGGATAGGTTAGCCAGTGAATTAGACGTAGTAAAAGTGTCAATTGAAAAAGGTTACAGCCCAATATTAGCTTCAAAAGCAATTTCACAGCTACTTTCCGTTCGCCATAGTGATATAGAGGATTACACCTTAATTATTCCATCTGAGCTTTTGGCACAACAAGAACAAACCCAGCAGATATTTAATATTGTTATGGCCTGTGTGGCGGGAATCTCATTGTTGGTAGGTGGCATAGGTATTATGAATATTATGTTGGCTAATGTTTTGGAGCGGACTAAAGAAATTGGTTTGCTAAGGGCCGTTGGCGCAACAAAACAAGACATTAAGCTACAATTTATTACAGAGAGCTTTGTTATTTCATTTTTAGGCGGGGTACTAGGCGTTGGTTTTGGGCTACTACTCTCGGAAGTGATTGGCTTTTATTCTGAATGGGCTGTGACTTGGTCAATGTGGGCGATATTCTTGTCTCTTGCGATATGCATGGTTGTAGGGGTTTCTTTTGGCGCGTATCCGGCCATTAAAGCATCGAGACTTAACCCTATT
Source organism: Psychrosphaera sp. (assembly GCA_028098005.1). Next base: position 3,941 of record JAOHFM010000054.1, on the reverse strand, counting down.
GAAGCACTGCATTCTGACTAGGCATATATAACTTTTACTTAGTTTTATGTCTCATGAGCATAGTAATTTTACCTACATCCGTTACTATGCGCTCTTAATTTTTTGTTAGGGGTAATGATGGCAACGTTTTTAGGCTGTTTTGCTATTTTTATGTGGGGTATGTTAGCGGCACTGAGTGTGTTTACTAATCGTATCCCACCGTTTCAACTTCTGTTTATTTGTTTCACAATAGCGAGCTCGTTAGTTTATGTAAAACGAGCCATTAAGCGTGAGCCTTTAATCAAAAAGCCCGCAATGAACAGAACTCAATGGCTTGTGGGGGTAACGGGTTTATTCGGCTTTCATATATTCTATTTTTTAGCGCTTCGTTTTGCACCACCCATTGAAGCAACCTTAATTATCTATCTTTGGCCTTTATTGCTAGGCGTATTATTAGCAACCAAAGGCAATAAACGATTTGCCGTTTTAGGTGGAATTATCGGTTTCTGTGGCACAGTAGTAATGATCGCAGATGGCTTAGATTCAAACCAAGGAGAAAGTACGTTAGCAGTCGTTGGCTATCTATGTGCACTAGGGTGTGCGTTGATATGGACCAATTACTCCTGGTTTTTATCTAAAACAAAAAGTGATGTAGAAGACATATCTTGGGTGGCAATGGCGGTAGCAGTGATTGCGTTGTGTTGTCATTTACTGTTTGAAAATGGAGTATGGAATTTAACAAACATAGAAATCATGATGCTTGTACTTATAGGTATTGGTCCAACTGGCGGTGCTTTTTATTTATGGGACATTGGTATGAAAGAGGGGAACCAATCTTGGTTAGCATCAATTAGTTTTGGTACTCCCGTAATCGCGTCACTTTCTTTGTATTTATTTGGCTTTAGTGAACTAACGGTGTCAATAATTGTTGCAACCTTGTTAATTGTTGTTGGTGCAGTGGTGAGTAATGCGCTTAGTAACACGAGATAAATAGAAAGTAAAATTAGTTTGTTATAAAAAGCAGAGGATAGTCTGCTTTTTATTTCTATTTGATATCAAATAAAATTAGCCTGGAAATCCGCTGTCTTCCAACAAGTTTTTTGACTCCGCTGCAGCTCTTGCTAGGTCATCAACAATTTCATTTTCAGTGTGGCCGCTATGACCTTTAACCCAATGCCATTCAATGGTGTGTTTAGCAACAGCGCTGTCTAGTGCTTTCCATAAATCTACATTTTTTACCGGTTGCTTTGCAGCCGTTTTCCAGCCGTTTTTCTTCCAGTTTTTAATCCATTTGGTGATGCCATCTTTTACGTAGTTTGAATCAGTGGTTACGTCTATCTTGCAGGATTCGCTAATGGCTTCAAGACCTTTTATAACGGCTAAAAGCTCCATTCTATTATTGGTGGTTTTTTTATAACCCTGATGTAATTCTTTTTTATGGCCGTTATAAATAAGTAGTGCGCCATATCCGCCTGGTCCGGGATTTCCTAAACAGGAACCGTCTGTGAAAAGTTGTACGGATTTCATAAACTCATTGATCCTAATGGGTGATTTTATTTTCAATTACAGAGTATACTCTAACTATCAAAATCATTGAATACAGTAAATTATGGCCAAACGACAAATTATTTTAGATACAGAAACCACAGGTATTGACCCAAGAGCTGGGCACCGCATTATTGAAATTGGTTGTATCGAGATGGTAAACAGACGTCTTACCGGCAATAACTTCCACGTTTATATTGATCCGCAACGAATGATTGAAGACGAAGCGATTGGGGTTCACGGGATCACTAATGAGTTTTTGCGCGGTAAGCCTTTGTTTAGGGATATAGCCGATGAATTTTTTGACTATATTAGAGGTGGCGAACTGGTAATTCATAATGCGCCTTTTGATATTGGTCACATGGACAATGAATTTGGCATTTTATGGCAAGACTGGACGCAAACTGCAGACTTTTGTGCTGTGGTCGATACATTAGTCATGGCGAGAGATAAGCATCCAGGGCAAAAAAACAGCTTGGATGCACTTTGTAGGCGATACGAGATTGATAACTCCCACCGAATGTTACACGGCGCCTTGCTCGATTCAGAAATACTGGCTGATGTTTATCTGCGTATGACGGGCGGTCAAGTGGACATGGATTTAGCTCATCAATTAAAGGCGCAACAACTTAACCAAGATGGATCAAATAAAACGGAAATGAGACATTTGAAGGTAGTTCAGGCGAGCGAAATCGAACTTGCTGAGCATGAATCTCGTTTAGACATAATAGAAAAAGAGGGTGGAGCACCATTGTGGCGAACAACTCAGCATTAAGAAAAGCACTCAATATAAAATTAACTACTTCAATATTTAAAAGTATATTGACTGTTTTTGCGTTCACTTTTTTGCTTCCTATCGCCAGCGCAAATGCTCTGCCAGGCACCAGTTTACCTAAAATTATCGACCCTACGAAAGCTCAAGCGCAACCCACATTAGAAATGCTAAAGAACTTCAAAGGTAGCAATCAAATAAAGCTCCTAAATAATCGCTTTAGAATTGACTATGAGGTGGATGAACTGTTGTTACTGCTGTTTAGAAAACGAGGTTCATCGCCCGTAGTATTAGTTAAACCAGACGGTTCTAAGATTTACGTTACGGCTGCAGAGACAGGGGAGGTGGATTGGCATGCCGATGTCAGTTATGACCTAATAAGGCTTAAAAACCCCATGCCTGGTCCTTGGCAAGCTCTAGGGCGCATAGAAGACACAAGTAAAATTTTAGTTTTATCTGACGTCCAGCTTATAGTTGACCCCTTACCATCATCCGTATTTCAAACTGAGCGTATTAAAGCGAAAGCAAAAATAACGAATGCCCGAGAACTGATAAGAGATCCTGCCATCCGTGATGTGGTAAGGCTTAGAGCGTATTTATACTCCACTAATAACGCTGAGTTGAAAAACTTTGGAGCCGGTATATATACATTGGGAGAATTTTTTGATGATGGGCGAGTTCTTGATGAAAGGCCTAGAGATGGTGAGTTTACTGTTCAATATGACTTCAACAGTGAAGTAGGTAAGTGGACGCCTAAGTATAGAGCGCAAGCAGAGTTGTTTACTCGGGAAGTAGTACAAGCTGATATTAATGTTTTACCTGCCCCAATCACCTTTACAGTTGAAAAAGCGACAGGAGAAGATAATTACCACTATGTCACTATTGAAGTTGACGATAGGTATGTAGATATAAACGAACTGGTGTTCCAAGGGGTAAGCACGTTTCCAAACGGCGATACAGAAACCTTTCACCTGAATAAAGACCAAGAACGAAAAATAAGTTTGTTCCAAGCCGATTATGGTCAGTTTCAAATAGAAACAGAGGTGTTTGGTAAAGATAAAGAGGGAAGAGAGTTTATTCTTTCGCCTCCAGTGTTTGCGTTCACTACAGAAATACCCGAAACGCTTAGCGATATTAAAACAGAGAATGGCGAAGAATTAACGGAAAACCCAATCGAGACAGCTCAAAATGAAGAGCAACAATTGAATGAAGTAGAAATAAAAGAAGAGCCGGTCCCAATAGCGCTAATTATTATCTTAAATTTAGTCATTTTAACGGTGGGCTTTTTAGTAATTTGGCTAATTGTTCTAAAAAGAAGCATACCTAACCCGCTCAAATTAATAAAATTCAAAAAGAAATCTAAAGACGGTGAAAAAAACGACTCTTCTGATAAAGAAAAAGCGAGTGATAAAGCACCAAAACAAGAAGGTTCTGATGATATTTTAGACCTTTCTCTGCCAGATGATTAGAAACTAAGCAAAAGAACAACTTTTTAAAAAAAGGTGTTGACGGTAGTGAATTCAAACTTTAATATTCGCCCCGTTGTTTAGCAAAGCTGACAACAAGTGATAAGCAACGGAGCGGTAGTTCAGTTGGTTAGAATACCGGCCTGTCACGCCGGGGGTCGCGAGTTCGAGTCTCGTCC
>JAOHFM010000053.1 GCA_028098005.1 Psychrosphaera sp. | reverse complement strand
AGTAGTACCAACACAGTTAATTGTTGATCACTCGTTAGCAGTAGAACACGCTGGTTTTGAAAAAGACGCCTTTGAGAAAAACCGCGCTATTGAAGACCGCCGCAACGAAGACCGTTTTCACTTCATTAACTGGACTAAAACCGCATTCAAAAACGTTGACGTTATCCCTCCAGGTAACGGCATCATGCACCAAATTAACTTAGAGCGTATGTCACCGGTTATTCAAAACCGTGACGGCGTTGCCTTCCCAGATACACTTGTGGGTACTGACAGTCACACTCCTATGGTAGACGCGCTAGGCGTTATTGCTGTTGGTGTTGGTGGTTTAGAAGCGGAAAGCGTGATGTTAGGCCGTGCTTCTTATATGCGTCTGCCAGACATAATTGGCGTTGAGCTAACAGGCAAGCCACAAGAAGGCATTACCAGTACTGATATTGTATTAGCGCTAACAGAATTTTTACGTAAAGAGCGTGTAGTTTCTTCGTACATAGAGTTTTATGGTGAAGGTGCAAATGCACTAACTCTTGGCGATAGAGCAACCATTTCAAACATGACACCAGAATTTGGTGCCACGGCTGCCATGTTCTACATAGACCAACAAACGATTGATTATCTAACGCTAACAGGCCGTGAAGACGAGCAAGTTAAGTTAGTTGAAAACTACGCAAAACAAACGGGTCTTTGGGCCGATGATATGGTTGAAGCGGAATACGAACGTGTTCTTACTTTTGACCTTTCAAGTGTTGTTCGTAATATGGCGGGTCCTTCTAATCCGCATGCACGTGTTGCAACCACAGATCTTAAGTCAAAAGGCATTGCAGGCATTGTTGAAAACGAAGAAGGCAAAATGCCAGATGGTGCGGTTATTATCGCGGCCATAACAAGTTGTACAAACACCAGTAACCCTCGCAACATGGTTGCTGCAGGCTTATTAGCTCGAAACGCAAACAAACATGGTTTATTACGTAAACCTTGGGTTAAATCGTCATTAGCACCAGGCTCTAAAGCCGTGACAATGTATTTAGAAGAAGCGAATTTATTGCCTGAACTAGAGCAACTTGGTTTTGGTGTAGTGGCTTATGCGTGTACGTCTTGTAACGGTATGAGTGGCGCGCTTGACCCTAAAATTGCGCAAGAAATTAAAGACCGTGACTTATACAGCACCGCGGTTTTATCGGGCAACCGTAACTTTGATGGCCGTATTCACCCTCACGCTGATCAAGCTTTCTTGGCTTCGCCACCATTAGTGGTTGCTTATGCTATTGCCGGCACAATACGTTTTGATATCGAAAAAGACATTCTAGGACACGACTCTGAAGGTAATGCCATTACCCTAAAAGATTTATGGCCAACAGATAAAGAGATTGATGCAGTTATCAAGGCGAGCGTTAAACCTGAGCAGTTCCGTAAGGTCTACGAGCCAATGTTCGACCTAACGGTTGATTATGGCGAAGACAATGATCCGTTATATGACTGGCGTCCACAAAGTACTTATATCCGTCGTCCTCCATATTGGGAAGGCGCGTTAGCAGGCGAACGCACCATGAAAGGCTTGCGTCCATTGGCCGTGTTAGGTGACAACATCACAACTGATCACTTATCTCCTTCAAATGCCATTATGATGGACAGTGCAGCTGGTGAATACCTTCATAAAATGGGTCTGCCTGAAGAAGACTTTAACAGCTACGCAACACACCGTGGCGATCACTTAACGGCACAGCGTGCCACCTTTGCGAATCCAAAACTATTGAATGAAATGGTTCAAGAAAATGGCCAAGTAAAACAAGGCTCATTTGCTCGTATTGAGCCAGAGGGCAAAGTCACACGCATGTGGGAAGCGATTGAAACTTACATGGAACGCAAGCAGCCGTTAATCATTGTTGCGGGGGCAGACTACGGTCAGGGTTCATCTCGTGACTGGGCGGCTAAAGGCGTACGTTTAGCGGGTGTTGAAGTGATTGTTGCTGAAGGTTTTGAGCGTATTCACCGTACCAACCTAATTGGCATGGGTGTATTACCACTTGAATTTGAAGCGGGTACAACACGTAAAACGTTAGGCTTAGATGGTACTGAAACCTACGACGTGCAAGGTGAACCAACGCCAGGTGCGAAGTTGACCTTAATTGTTAATCGCAAAGACGGCAGCACTGAATCAGTATCGGTTAAATGTCGATTAGACACTGCGGAAGAAGTCTCTATTTACTCTGCTGGCGGTGTATTACAACGTTTTGCTCAAGACTTTTTAGAGTCGCAAGGCAGCTAAGCCAGGTTCAACTCGTTTTAGCTACAATCACGTTGTAGCTTAGATTCAATACAAAGCGGTAAGTCTGACTTGCCGCTTTTCATCTCATTAAAACAAAGGAGGAATTTAATGTCTTCAACACATTTGCCTCAGATAAAAATTCCAGCCACTTATATGCGCGGCGGCACCAGTAAAGGTGTCTTTTTCAGCTTAGACGATTTGCCTCTAGAGGCTCAAGAGCCAGGCGAAGCGCGTGATGCTATTTTACTTCGCGTTATAGGTAGTCCAGATCCATACGGAAAGCACACAGATGGCATGGGCGGTGCGACATCAAGCACAAGTAAAACCGTCATTTTGTCCAAAAGTAACAAAGCTGAACACGATGTGGATTATCTGTTTGGCCAAGTGGCAATTGATAAACCTTTTATAGACTGGAGCGGTAACTGCGGAAACCTAACTGCAGCAGTGGGTTCATTTGCAATCTCAAATGGCTTAGTTGACGCCTCTCGAATTCCAAAAGATGGCATCGCAACGGTTCGTATTTGGCAAGCTAATATTGGCAAAACCATTATTGCTCAAGTCCCTATGACCGACGGTGAAGTTCAGGAAACAGGCGACTTTGAATTAGATGGTGTGACGTTTCCTGCAGCCGAAGTGGAGGTGCAATTTTTAGACCCTGCTGACGGTGAAGGCGCCATGTTCCCTACTGGAAATGTAGTGGATGAGTTAGAAGTACCTGCGATAGGAGACTTCCCCGCAGAGACTTATAAAGTCACTATGATCAATGCCGGTATACCCACCATTTTCCTAAATGCAGCAGACTTAGGCTATACAGGCACAGAATTGCAAGACGCCATTAATAATGACGATGCAGCCTTAGGTCGCTTCGAGCATATTCGTGCACATGGCGCGGTTAAAATGGGCCTAATACAAAACATCAGCGAAGCGGTTGCGCGCCAACATACACCAAAGGTGGCTTTTGTTGCACCACCAGCAGACTACGTTACTTCGAGCGGCAAACACATTGCTAAAGGTGACATTGATGTATCGGTGCGTGCTTTGTCTATGGGTAAACTTCATCATGCCATGATGGGTACCGCTGCAGTGGCCATTGGCACAGCGGCTGCAATTCCAAATACGCTAGTAAATCTAGCCGCCGGCGGCGAACGCCGACAAGCTGTGACCTTTGGTCATCCAAGTGGCACCTTAAAAGTAGGTGCAGAAGCTGAAATGACAGAAGGCAATTGGCAGGTAAAAAAAGCCATCATGAGTCGTAGTGCAAGAGTACTCATGGAAGGTTGGGTGCGTGTCCCACAACGATAATCCACACTAACCGTGTATTGACGTTAAAATTCATCTATACTTTTTAAGGCTAGCATTTGCTAGCCTTTTCATTTTAAAGGAAAACAATGGCTTCTATAGATACAAATTGGCTGTATCAATACAGCAGTATAACCATCGCCGTCGTATTGTTTTTCAGTATTTTATTATTTAACGAGTTCGGCTACAGGTTGGGTGAATTTGTTCAGCGCAAAACCCCCGATGAAGTCAAATCACTAACGGGCTCTATCCAAGCGTCTATTTTGGGTTTATTGGCTCTATTGCTAGGCTTCACTTTTAGCATGTCAATGGAGAGATATGATGTACGCAGTATGGCAGTAATTGAAGAAGCAAACTCAATACAATCCGCAATTATAGAGTCCTCGTTACTGCCAGAACCCACATCGGAAAAAATAACTAATCTCCTAAAGCAATATGTTGAAGTAAAAGTAAAGCTAAGTGAAGTTAGTATTACTGACGAGTCAGAAAGAGAAATCTTACATTTAAGCGCTATAGATCTACATAAACAGCTATTAAAAGCGTCTGAATCAACTGGATTTTCATCTCGCATTATTAGCTTAATTGAACAATACAATTCGCGTAACGCATTAATCAAAATGCACGTACCAGATGTCGTCTTAATCTTGTTATTTATCGTATTTGTGTCAACGGTCGCTACCTTAGGCTATTCTGTAGGCTTAAGTGGTAGTCGGATGATGATTCAAATATCGATTGTCTCACTGCTTATTACGCTAATTGTATTTATCATTATTGATTTAGATAGACCTAAACGAGGTTTGATTAAAGTAGACCAATCACCTCTGCTCTATTTGCAGCAACAGCCCTACTAACAGGTTTGAACAATACTATTCATAAGGAGTTGAACGATGAATAAATCACTAACAACCATACTAAAAGTAAGTTTAAGTGCTGGCGTTGCCATTCTTTCAATTGGCTGCAGCAATATGCAAGCAAGTTATGATTCAGAAACAAGAGTGATTGAAGAAAAAGAGCTCAAGAAAAAACGCACTGACAGCTGCCAAAATGCACAAATTGACGTATCAGAAGCAAAAGCAACGAATGACAAAGCGGCTATAGATAGAGCGCAACGCATGATGGAAAAAGCATGTGCAGAGTCAATTAAGAACGCGAAGAGTAAACAATAATTGCATTTGGTGTTTATTAATAACGCCGCAATTTATTTTGAGTCATAAAAAAACCAAGGATAATTCCTTGGTTTTTTGTTTTCAATGATCAATGTTCAATGTTCAATGTTCAACAAAGATTAGATTGAGTAATCAACCACTTTAAGGTCCATTGCTTCTAACTTTGGCTTCAACGCTTTAGCATCACCTACGACAACCATAATCATGTCGTTAATGTTTAAATGCTTTTTCGCCAATTCATTAATTTCTTTTTGACTAATTCCAGCCACGATTTCATTTCTAGTATCTACAAAAGTAGGTGCTAAATCATGTTCTAAAATTTGTGCTAAAAAGCCTAACTTTGCACGAGGCGTTTCATATTTTAATGCATCACCTTGGTTAATTGCTAAACGCATAAAGTTCAGTTCTTCCGGCGTAATCCCAGACGCTTGGTATGTAGAAATTTCTTTAACAAACTCAGCTATCGACTTATCCGTTGCATCGGCACGAACTTCTGCACTGGCAGTATAACCACCGGTGTTTTTGTCACCCCAAAAGCGAGAGCGAGCGCCATAGGTATAACCTTTGTCTTCCCTTAAGTTAAGGTTAATACGACTGTTAAATGCACCACCTAACGCAAAGTTCATTAGGCTAGCTTTATAAAACTCACCAGTGATATCTTGAGTTAAACCACGTTTACCAATTCTAATTGCTGATTGTGCGGCATTATCTTTATTCACTAAATAAACCGTACCTTTATCTAACTCAACCGTAGGTAAATTTAACTCTAGCTTTGGCGCTTCGCCCTTCCAATCTGCAAAAGCAGACAAAGACTTACTAATGGTTGCTTGTGGAAGATCAGAAACAACAATCAGCTGCGAGCCTTTTGGTTTAATGTGTTTTGCGTAAAACGCTTTAACGTCGGCTAAAGTAATGTTGGCAACCGTAGCTTCATTACCGTCAGATGGAATTCCCGCTATAGAATCACCAAATAAGATTTGTGAATAAGCCGTTGATGCTAAATAGCTCGCGTCTTTTTTAGCATTATTAAACTGCTGCATTACATTATTTTTAACACGAGCAAACTCTGCTTCATCAAACGCTGGATTCATTAACTTTTCATTCACTAACGCGAGCGTTTTATCTAAGTTTTTGCTCAGCGCATTAACGTTAACGTTAATGTAATTATTGTTTTCACTAATATAAACATTGCTACCTAGTTTACGAAGCTCATTGCTCATATCTTCGGCAGAACGCTTGCTTGTAGACTCAGCAAACATTGACGCTAATAAATTAGATAAACCAGCTTGCTGTTTTGACTCATAAAAGTGACCAGCAGGGATTTTGATTAGCATGGATGTTGTTGGTGTTTCGATGCTTTGAGCACCTAAAACCGATAAACCATTAGTTGTTGTAACTTGCCACATCTCTGGCACGTCTACTGGCTTATTTGCACCGGCTGTTGGCATTTTACTTCTGTCAAAATTAGACTTAGCTACACGTACGTTTAAGTCATCAGCCGTGGTGTTTTTAAGCTCTGGAATAGTGCGCTCTGGCGTTACATAAGTGTCTTCATGAGCAATAGTATCAAGCTTACCTTTAGGCACAACGCTCATAATAACCGCATGTTTACCTTTGATGTACTCTTTGTACACTCGCATTACATCGGCTTTAGTTACATTTGCGTAACGAGCAATGTCTTTTTCAATGTAATTTGGGTTACCCGTAAAGATCTCATTGCTTGCTAACTGGCTTACTTTTCCTGAAACACTTTGTAACCCAAAGATGAATGATGCTTCCATATTTGCTTTTACTTTAAGTAAGTCATCATCTAACACACCGCGAGCTTCAAATTCAGCCATAGAATCTCTAATGATTTTTTCTAAATCAGCCAGTGACTTTCCAGCAGCTGGATTAGGTAAAGCAAACATATTTAAGGTACAGGCTAACTCTGAACATGGGTGACTAACCGATGCTTGAACCGCAAACTGATTCTTAACTAAGTTTTTGTATAGTAAAGATGTTTTTCCGCCGCCTAAAATCTCAGCTAAAATATCCATTGGCGCTTCATCTTCATGGCGAATGTGAACCGTAGGATACGACATGTAAAGCAGCGGTAAGTGAACGTTATCTTCCATCGAAATATATCTATCGGCATCTAACGTTACTGGCGCCTTCTCAGGCATTTTAACTTCCGGGCCTCTTGGAATCGTACCAAAATATTTGTTCACTAACTCAAGCGTTTTGGCTTCATCAATGTCACCACCAATTGTGATAGTTGCATTGTTTGGGCCATACCAGCGTAAGAAAAACGCTTTTAAATCATTTACATTAACTCGGTTTAAGTCTTCCATGTAGCCAATAACAGGCCAAGAGTAAGGGTGACCTTCAGGATATAAAGCGGCAGATACACGCTCATTTAATCTACCGTATGGACGATTATCAACTCGTTGACCACGTTCATTTTTTACCGTTTCACGTTGAACTTCAAACTTCTCTTGAGTCACTGCGTCTAGTAAGTAACCCATTCTGTCTGATTCTAACCACAGCATTTTTTCTAGCTGATTAGCAGGTACCGTTTCAAAATAATTTGTACGGTCGGTATTTGTAGTGCCATTTAAAGTACCACCAGCTTCCGTGATAATTTTGAAGTGTTCTTCGTCAGCTACATTTTCAGAGCCTTGGAACATCATATGTTCAAAGAAGTGGGCGAAGCCAGATTTACCAATGTCTTCACGGCCAGAACCTACGTGGTAAGTTACATCAACGTGAACTAACGGATCGGAATCGTCCTGATGAAGAATAACCGTCAGGCCATTTTCTAGTTTGAATTTTTTATAAGGGATAGCGGTTTTGCCTGGCTCCGCTTTGACTTGATCTAATATTTCAAAACCAGCAACTTCCTGCAATGACACTTGCTGTTCAGAATTTTGGCTTTTTGATGGTACGTCACAACCAGACAGTAAGGCGGCTGCAACTAGTGAAATCTTCCATGCTTTCATGAAAGTAACTCCTTTTTCATTATATAAAGATAAGTAATTAACCTAAACGATTATGCTTAAAATGTCACTTAAGTTTCTTTTCCCAAAACTCAGCTTTACCCATTTCTGGATCAAGCTCGTAACCTTTAAAACCATATTTAAGGTAAGAGTTTCTCGCAACGGTATTACCTTCCAAAACTTCTAGTGTTAATTTACAGGCACCTTTACTAGCGGCAATTTTCTCCACTTCGTCTAACATTTTCTGACTTAGACCTAACCCTCTAAAGTCATTAGAAACCGTCACATCATGAATATTTACTACTGGTTTACAAGCGAAGGTCGAAAAGCCTTCAAAGCAGTTTATTAATCCTGCTGGTTTACCATCAACGTAAGCGAGCACTGAGAAAGCATGTGGCGTTTTTGCTAATGAAGCTACTAAGTTGTCTTGACTGAACTGGCTTAATGGCTCCGCTCCGCCCATTGGGTCTTGAGCATATCCATTTAGTAAGTTCACTAAGTCTGTACCGTCTTTTTCTGCGTTATAATCGGCTTGTCTAATTTCAATGTTCATTAACGCCCATTCCTTTCAATTGATATTAAATTAAAAAACCCACTGACTAATTTAGTGAGTGGGTTCAGTTATAACATTCTTGTTGTTAGATAAACGCAAAAGCATCTGCAAACATATGCTCTTTTAACGCGCCTTTTTGATTTATAAAGTCTTCCCTGGCGATCCCAGCCATTTTAAATGGCCCCGCTAAGTAAATATCATAGGGTTCTAGGCTAACAATGTCTTCCATCACAGCTTGGTGGACATAACCCACTTTACCTATCCAATTATCGTCGGCGTTTTCTACTACCGGGATATATTGATAATGAGGGTACTTTTTAGCCCAGTCAGCTAGATACTCAGATGCATATAACGCCTCTTCATCTTTTGCTCCCCAATAGAGAAGAACCGTATGAAAAGGTTTTGTTTCTGCTAAATAGTCAGCAATTGATTTTACATATGAAAACCCTGTGCCACCGGCCATTAATACAATTGGACGCTCAGATGCAGAATTAAGGTGTGCATGACCTAATCCAATTTCTAGCGTTACCGTTTTGTTTTTGGCTAAGTGATCAAGGGCGCCTTGTGGATAAGCATCACCTGGGCCTGCGCCAATATGGAGCTCTATATACTCAGAAGTAGGGCTCGAGGCAATTGAGAAAATACGCTTGTCGTCATCTGACAAAACAACTTGCAGATATTGACCCGCTAAAAACTGAGCTGGCTCTAACGGCTTCATCTTTACAATTTTTACATAATCCGTGACAGCTTCAATTGACACGACTTCGGCAGTGATCTGATGTGCAGACATTAAATCTAATTTCCTAATATAGAAGCAACTATATGACTATAGTACGCTTTGTGTT
>JAOHFM010000052.1 GCA_028098005.1 Psychrosphaera sp. | reverse complement strand
CATTTATCGCCTAAGAAACTATTCAATATGACAACGACAACTTATGGTTCTGACCGCTCTATGGTACCAATTGGTAACTACGAACGTGTAATGCCATTAGACATTTTGCCAACATTATTGTTAAGAGATCTAATCTCTGGCGATACTGAAGGGGCACAAAGCCTAGGTTGTTTGGAATTAGGTGAAGAAGATTTAGCGTTATGTACCTTTGTTTGCCCAGGCAAATATGAGTACGGCTCAATTCTTCGTAATTGCCTTACCAAGATTGAAAAAGAGGGCTAATCATGGGTCTTAAGAGTTATTTAGAAAAAATTGAACCTAATTTTGAGCAAGGTGGAAAATACGAGAAGTTCTATGCTTTATATGAAGCAGCTGCAACTATTTTCTACACGCCAGGTTTAGTAAATAAAGGTCAAACTCACGTACGTGACAGCGTTGATTTAAAACGTATCATGATCATGGTTTGGTTAGCTTTATTCCCTGCAATGTTCTTTGGTATGTTCAATGTTGGACACCAAGCAGCTGATGCCTTGTCTCAAGGCTTTGCATTAGGTGATTCTTGGCAGGTTGGTTTATTCCAAACGCTAGGCGGGTCGCTAACGGCTGAATCAGGCTGGGGCATGAAAATGCTCTATGGTGCTTGTTTCTTCTTACCAATTTACGGCACAGTTTTCATCGTTGGTGGATTCTGGGAAGTTATTTTCGCTTCAGTTCGTAAACATGAAGTAAACGAAGGTTTCTTTGTTACTTCAATCTTATTTGCACTAATTCTTCCTGCAACTATTCCATTATGGCAAGCAGCGCTTGGTATTACCTTTGGTGTTGTTGTTGCGAAAGAAATCTTTGGTGGTACAGGTCGTAACTTCTTAAACCCAGCGTTAGCCGGCCGCGCATTCTTGTTCTTTGCATACCCAGCTGAAATCTCTGGCGACACTGTATGGACAGCAGTAGACAGCTTCTCTGGCGCGACTATGTTAAGCCAAGCAGCATCTGGCGGTTTAGACTACAACAACATTGCGCTTTGGACACAAGCTTTCTATGGCTTCATTCAAGGTTCGGTAGGTGAAGTATCTACTCTTGCGATTTTATTGGGTGGTTTAATGATCATCTATCTAAGAATCGCTTCATGGAGAATCGTAGCTGGTGTATTCGCAGGTACTATTTTCTTTGCATCATTACTTAACATGATTGGTAGCGATACTAACGCAATGTTCGCAATGCCTTGGTTTTGGCACGTTGTAATTGGTGGATGGGCTATTGGTGCATTCTTCATGGCAACAGACCCTGTATCAGCTTCGTTCACTAACCGTGGCAAGTTCTGGTATGGCGCACTAATCGGTATCATGGTTGTACTAATCCGTGTTGTTAACCCAGCGTTCCCAGAGGGTATGATGCTGGCAATACTATTTGCTAACTTGTTTGCACCATTGTTCGACTACTTTGTTGTACAGGCAAACGTGAAACGGAGGCTTGCTCGCAATGTCTAGTAATAAAGAATCATTTGGCAAAACGGTTGGTTTCGTATTTATCGTTTGTCTAGTTTGTGCAGCGTTAGTATCTGTATCAGCGGTTCAATTAAAGCCGTTACAAACAGCGAACAAACTATTAGATAAGCAAACTAAAATCTTAGAAACTGCAGGTTTACTAGAACTAGCTGGAAAAGACATCGTTCCTACTTACAACAAATATGTTGAAGCTAAGATGATTGATCTTGAAACTGGTGAGTATGTTGATGGCGACGTTAAAATGTTTGATGAGCGTCGTAATGCTCGTGACCCTCAGAAATCTGAGAAGTTAGAAAACGACCCTGCCGGTATTAACCGTCAATCAAACACAGCCGTTGTATACCTTGTAAAAGGTGAAAACGGTTCTGTGGAAACGGTTGTATTCCCGATAGTAGGCGCTGGTCTATGGGATCTTATGTACGGTTATATTGGCTTAGAGTCTGACTTAAATACAGTTTCTCGTCTTGTCTACTCAGACCACAAAGAAACTCCAGGATTGGGTGCAGAGATTTTGAACCCAAAATGGAAAAAGTTGTGGCCGGGTAAAAAAATCTATAACGACAATAACCAGCCAGTTATTAAGCTTGTTAAAGGCGGCGCTAAAAAAGATGATGTTCACGGTGTTGATGCATTATCTGGTGCTACATTAACGAGTAACGGTGTTACAAACACGTTGCAATTCTGGTTTGGCGAGCAAGGTTATTTACCTTACATCGAAAAAACTCGTGGGGAGCTTAACTAATGGCATCTGAAGCGAATAAAGTATTAACAAAACCGATTTTTGACAACAACCCAATTGCGCTTCAAGTGCTTGGTATTTGTTCTGCTCTAGCTGTTACCAGCTCGATGGCAAATGCTTTAGTAATGACGTTAGCTGTTGTGATTGTTACTGCATTCTCTAACTTGTTTATCTCAATGATTAGAAACATGATCCCATCAAGTGTACGTATCATCGTACAGATGGCGATTATTGCATCTCTAGTAATTGTTGTTGACCAAGTGTTAAAAGCATTCTCTTACCAGCTTTCTAAAGAGCTATCTGTTTTTGTTGGCCTAATTATTACAAACTGTATTGTAATGGGTCGTGCTGAAGCATTTGCTATGAAAGAAAAGCCTGGCGTGAGCTTCATGGATGGTATCGGTAACGGTTTAGGTTACGGTTTCATTCTGATGACGGTTGCTTTCTTCCGTGAATTGTTAGGTTTCGGTACGATTTTTGGTATCGAGATTCTTCCACTAGTTCAAAACGGTGTAAATAACCGTGAACGCCTTGTGCAGCAGTACCAGACAATACGGAACCAGACACGATTCGGTTTTCACCAGATTCAACTTCGCCCGACGTTAAGTCAGCCGTAGATGCACCCAATATGGTACGAATTAAACGAGGGTTTTTAACAACTGGGCCAGCTAATGAAATAACACGTTGGTTATTAATTTCACCAGTTAGGAATAATTGTCCGTAAGCAATAACTTCTTGGTAGTTAATATGCCAAACCGTTTTTGCTAAAGACACAGGGTCAATATAGTGAATATGAGTACCAACCAGACCAGCTGGGTGTTTACCGCCAAATTCATGAAGGTCAACATTTGGTGCTTCAGCTTTCACTGATGAGCCAGAAGCTTTTACGACATTTAGCTTGCCTTCAGTCAATCTGCTTAACACAGTTAGACCAGCGTTAAATGCTGCTTGCTGCTCTGCAATAATTAGCGCTGGATCAGCAGCTAACGGATTAGTATCCATTGCATTTACAAATATTGAAGACGGAGTGCTGTCAATTGCAGGTGCTTTGTCAAACGGACGAGTGCGTAAAGCAACCCATTGTCCTGAATCTACTAAAGTTGCAACGACTTTTTCGCGGTCAAGACCGTTCAGCTGGTCAGCGCTATAGCTTTCAAAAGTGATTTGTTCATCACCAGATAGTTCAATAACAACAGACTGCAGAACACGCTTTTCACCACGGTTCACTTCTTTGATAACACCGGCGGCTGGTGCAGTGTATTTAACGCCAGGATTCTTTTTATCTTCAAAAAGAACTTGACCTTTTTTAACACTATCACCGACTTTGATATGCATCGTAGGACGCATACCATTGTACTCTTCGCCAAGCGTAGCAACAGTTTTCACTGTCGGGCCATCGTGGATGGCTTGTTGTGGAACACCTTCAATAGGCAGATCCAAACCTTTTTTTATGTTGATCATACGCATATGCACTAGTTTAAGTTGGAAGAAATGGAATTCTTTCAAATACCCGATTAAATCGCATATTTATAAAATTATGTAAGTACCAAGACCTGAATATAGTTTAGTTTCGGTACAGCCGACAATTGTAGCATTAATCTCAATATTTTGACCATTCCAATTTGGACTTATTTTAGTCGCAAGGCGCTCATTATTCGAATAAAAATTAAAGAACTGTAAAGAAAGATTGATGCATAGTCGTAAAAATGAAAAAAGCCAGTGCAATTTTAAGCAACCGGCTCCCTTTAGTGTACAAAGTTTATACACACCTTTATTTTCAGCTAGTTAAGTTAAACTAGGCCGTTAACATTTACGTCTGGATTCACTTCGTTTTCATAATCAACGCTGTCATAACCAAAGCCAAACAAGTTTAAGAATTCTTGATGATAACCAACATAATCTGTTAACTCATCAATTGAGTCTGTATCAACCGTATCCCAAATAGTTTGTACTCTGGCCTGAACATCGTCTTCTAGTTCTTTGTAGTTTTGGAACAAATGACCGCCGTCGTCTAAGCGTGGTGTATCCGACATTAGGTTTTCTTTAAACAAACCTGAAATTTGTTGAATCACACCTTCATAGGTTCCATCTTCTTTCATTACTTTAAATAAAGCGGAAATATATAAAGGCATAATTGGTATTGCAGAGCTTGCTTGAGTGACTACCGCATTTAAAGAAGAAACATACGCTTTACCGTTTATATTAGCGGTAGCGCTATTTATTGCTGCTGAAGCTCTGTCTAAGTCTTCTTTTGCTTTACCAATAGTTGCGTGCCCATAAATAGGCCAGGTTAATTTTTTACCAATATATGTATAGGCAGTGGTTTTAAAGTCAGCCGCTAATACATCAGCTTCTTTTAAAGCCTTTATCCACAGTTCCCAATCTTCGCCGCCCATTACTTTGATCGTATTATCGATTTCATCTTGGTTAGCAGCTTCAACCGACACTTCATCGATAATACGCTTAGATGTATTTAGGTTTTTAGTGGTTACGTCATTTCCAATTGGCTTTAACGTTGAAGAGTAGGTTTCACCTGAGTCAGGATCGGTGCGACGCGGTGACGCTAAGCTATAAATAACTAGGTCAATTTTGCCCATATCCGCTTTAATCGTTTCAATGGCTTTGGCTTTAATTTCATGAGAAAACGCATCACCATTAATGCTTTTAGAGTAAACCCCTTTAGCTTCTGCAGCCTCTTGAAATGCGGCTGTATTGTACCAACCCGCTGAGCCAGTTTTCTTTTCTGTTCCTGGCTTCTCAAAAAAACACACCTAACGTATTGGCGTTATATCCAAATGTAGAAACAATACGAGACGCTAAGCCGTAGCCGGTTGACGCGCCTATAATTAATACATTTTTTGGTCCGTTAGTACCAAAGTCTTGTTGTTTTACATACTGGATTTGACGATTAACACTTTCTGCGCAACCTACTGGATGTGCATTCGTACAAATGAAGCCACGAATTTTTGGCTTGATAACCATATATGAATTTCCTTAACCTAAATAAAAGTAGCCAAAACACCTTTGTCATTTTGGCCTGATATCAAAACTGGCGCCAGTGTACCTGTCTTTTTGCGTTTAACAGATCTGACTAGCCAGTATTATTGGTTTCTATTGTTGTAATACTCTAGTTCCGACAAGTTATGATATTGAGTCACTTGTTTTTGGAACGCTTGATACGAATTCATGATCTTATTAAATGTTGGATCTTTAGCTTTTTGCTCTTCGATAACCTCTTTACTGGCATTTTTGAGCGCTAACATAACGTCCCTTGGGAATGTTTTAAGTGCAACGTTATGTTTGTTTTGAAGCTGCTCTAAAGCAGCGTTATTCCTAACGGTATATTCATCCAACATGTCTTGATTCACCGCTCGAGTAGCCACTTCAACGATAGCTTGAAGATCTTTTGGTAACGCATTAAATGCTTTTTGATTTACAGTAAACTCAAGCATCGCGCCAGGCTCATGCCAACCAGCTACATAATAATGCTCAGCAACTTTATGGAAACCAAACGCAAGATCATTATATGGACCAACCCATTCAGTTGCGTCAATTGCGCCAGATTGCAAAGATGTAAAGATCTCACCGCCTGTCAGTGCCACTGGCACACCACCAAGCTTTTGTAATACTTCACCACCTAAGCCAGGAATGCGCATTTTTAAGCCTTTAAGATCGTCTACCTTATTAATTTCTCTTTTAAACCAGCCTGCAGATTGCACGCCCGTATTACCACCAGCAAATGGGATCACGCCAAATGGTTCATATAATTCGCGCCAAAGCTCTAATCCACCACCATAATGAAGCCACCCATTCGTTTCTTGGGCGTTTAAACCAAATGGTGTAGCTGTAAAAATAGGAGCGGCTGGCATTTTACCTTTCCAATAATAAGAAGCCGCATGCCCCATCTCAGCAGTTCCTTGAGACACAGCATCAAACACTTGAAAGCCAGGTACAATTTCACCAGCGCCATACACCTTAATGGTTAGTCGACCGCCACTCATTTCGTTCACGAGTTTTGCGAAGTTTTCCGGAGCTGTGCCTAGGCCTGGAAAGTTTTTAGGCCAGCTTGTGACTAACTTCCAATTCAATTTTTAACTTCCGCTGTCGTATTTGTGCTCTGGGCTTCATTACCGCCACAGCCCATTAACCACACAGAGATAATGGTTGCTAGCGACAATAATTTAACTAACTTTTTCATTCACATTCCTTTTAAAAGTAATTTAGCCGTATATATACTCTGGCAATGCAGTGGCGAGCTCAGGCCAAATTACCAAAACAACCAACAATGCAAGTTGCATTAAAATAAACGGGATCACCCCTTTATATATTTTATTGGTGGGTATGGACTTTGGCGTCACGCCTCTAAGATAAAACAAAGCAAAACCAAATGGAGGCGTTAAAAACGAGGTTTGCAGATTTATTGCTATCATTATGCCTAACCAAATAGGGTCTACGCCCATCATAAACAAAACAGGCGCCACTAAAGGTACGACCACAAATGTAATTTCGATAAAATCTAAAATAAAACCAAGAACAAAAATAACTAACATGACGGTTAGAATTGCCCCGAACTTTCCACCAGGCATGTCGGTAAATAGCGAGTGAACAAGCTCCTCGCCACCAAAGCCTCTAAATACTAGTGAAAAAATTGACGCGCCAATCAGGATGAGAAATACCATAGAAGTAACGGTTAATGTGGATTCCATTACTGTTTTGAGTGTATTTAAGTTTAACTGTTTTTTCTGGATAGCAATGATGATGGCACCAAATGCACCTATTCCAGCAGCTTCTGTTGGTGTTGCGATTCCAAAAAGAATGGATCCTAATACAACTACCATTAGAGCGAGAGGTGGTACTAAACTAGAAATCAAAGCGCGAATGCTTAACGGGTTGCTTTTATCAGCTGGCGGCGTCCACTCAGGTTTAAATAAACCAACCAATAATGAGTAAAGCAAATACATAGCTACTAAGATAAGCCCTGGAATTAAAGCGCCGGCGAACAAGTCACCCACTGAAATAGTTTCAGGTGAGAAAATCCCTTGGGATAATTGGGATTGTTGGTAAGCACTTGATAACACGTCACCTAACAAAACGAGTGCAATTGAGGGCGGTATAATTTGGCCTAGTGTGCCCGTTGCCGCGATTACGCCCGTTGAATAACTGTTGTTATAACCATTTTTTTGCATACAGGGTAAAGCTAATAACCCCATTGTGACAACGGTCGCACCTACAATACCGGTACTTGCCGCCATGAGTGCCCCAACTAGAGTAACCGCAATTCCTAAGCCTGCTGGTAAACGTCCAAACACTTGAGTCATGCTCGTTAATAAGTCTTCTGCAATTTTGGACTTTTCTAACATCACGCCCATAAAAACAAATAACGGCACAGCCAATAAAGTTTGATTTGTCATTACACCATATATACGGCTGGGTAACGCCATTAAAAGTGAGGTATCAAAACCTCCCATCAATGAGCCTATACCGGCAAAAATGAGAGCAGTCCCGGCAAGGCTAAACGCCACTGGATACCCCATTAGTAATACCAAACAAATGGTGACAAACATCAAAATAGCCATCCACTCCATGTTAGCTTACTCCGTTGGTTGTATTTTGCGTTTGATCGTTAGCCTTTATTTGATTGATGCTTACGATACTGTCTGATATTGCTTGAATTACTAAAAGAATTGGCATGATGATGATTAATGTTTTTAATAAATATACAAAAGGAACGCCACCAGCCTCTTGCGAGCCTTCCATAAACTGCCAAGACTGAGATACATAATCAAGGCTAATGAAGATAATGAATAAACACGTTGGAATCAGTAGCAGCAAATGCCCCGCCAAATTGATGATGGCTCGTTTTTTTGGTGTAAACCCATTATAAAATATGTCCACTCGTACATGTTTGTCGTGTTTTAATACATAAGACATACCGAGCATTAATGTAGCAGCGTGTAGATAGATGATGCTTTCTTGTAGCGCAATCCAACCTAGATTAAAGCCGTACCTTAGCGTTACCACCAATGTCATTAAAATAACCATTAGCAGGGTTAACCAACTTACCGCTTTACCTATTTGTTCAGATACATTTTCAATAAATACCACAAACTTACCTCTTATTTTTATTATTGGTAACGTGCTTTTATAGAATTATATTCGTTGAAATTTAATTATTTAACAACTGAGTTAACTGTTTAGTTACACGTGATGTAATCAAACGCGGTCAAATTTACTCCCACCAAGACATTTAGGTGACAATGGTACGTCTGTTGTTTCTCGCCATTCTTTTGGTGTAAATGTATGAATTGCCAATGCGTGGATATCATTTTTTAATTCATCGGCTAAACAGCTGTTGATGGCTCTATGGCGTTGGATTAACTTTTTATCTTTGAATGCTTTTGAGATGACAACGACTTTAAAGTGCGACTCACTTCCCTCTGGGACGTTGTGCTGACTGCTTTCGTTCACCACATCTAAAATCTCTGGTAAAAAAGTGTTTGTTAACTTTTCAACTATTTTTAGTTCAATTACGCCTGACGTCATTATTTGTATTCCTTTGAAAAAACGCTCAATAAATAGTAAAACAAAAGTTTGCCTCTGAGTCTATCTAACAATGTAACGAAATGTCAGGCTAATCCTGCCCTCCCGTACCCTTTTTCTAGACGGCACTTGATGTTTGAACGCTCTTTGCATACCTGCTTTCATTAAAAGCAAAGCGCCTGTTGTTAATTCAACAGCTGCTGTTTGGTTCGTCTTTCTATCCTTAAAATGCATAGTTCGTGAAGCGCCTAAAGACAAACTAGCAACAATAGGGTTTGGACCCAGTTCAGGTTCATCATCCGAATGCCAGCCCATTTTATCTTCACCATTTCGATAAAAGTTAACCAGTACAGAGTTAAAATAGACACCTTGCTGTGTGTGGATTCTGTCTCTTATGTTGGCCAGTAATGGGTGCCAAGCATTTGCATTAAGTGCTTTTCCACTATATTGATACTGCACTCCGGGGTCCGATTGCCAGCACTGTAATCGAGGAATAGGATGTCGTTTGGAAAAAACGACAATTTCAGGCTGTTGCCAATCTAGTTGTTGCTCAAGCTTTTGATAAAGCTCAGAAGCTTCGAACTCCTGCAAAAAATCTGATTTATACTCAAGCCACGGCTTTACTAAATCCGGTATTTCAGCTGTAGTGACAGTAGTTGTAGCGTTTAATTCGTTGAATAAATCTGATTGCAAATTTACATCTCTCCCTAGCGGTGGGACAATACCCGCGAACAAATTTATCAAAGAGCGAGCTATGAATACAAGCTGGACAATTGCTAATACTCAATTTGAGCTACATCGTTATCCGCCCAATCAACATGACAAGTCCTTGCAAGCCTGGGATAGCTCCGACGAACTTGTTGTTCAACACGTACTCAACACCTACCAGCACGCGTTACCTGCACCAGAGGTTTTAGTTTACGACGACTTATTTGGTGCAATTTCATTAGGCTTAAATAACTTTCCTGTAAGCTGTGTGGTAGATTCTTATGTTAGCAAAATGGCAATTGAATATAACCATACCCAAAATTCAATAAGTAAACCGCCAATTAATAACGCACTAGACACTGCGCCCAAAGCATCAGTTGTGATTATCAAGTTAACCAAAAACTTGGCCTATTTAGAGCATCAATTGCAGACAATAAATCAATACCAAGACAACTGTGACATCATTGCAACAGGCAAAACAACACTGGTAACCTCATCTGTGATGAAGTTATTTGAACGCTATTTTGACGACGTTAGTAGTAGTTTAGCAAAGAAAAAGAGCCGTTTGATTTTTGCACACAATAGAAGCATTACAACAAGTAGTAAAACGGACCTTTCAATCCCTTTATTTGAAGCTCATTGGCCTGAACAAGATCTCGTCCTACGCTCTTTCGCCAATGTTTTTAGTAAAGACCAAATTGATATTGGTGGGCGATTCTTAGCGGACCATTTGCCCCAATTAACTCACCAACAAAACAACTTCACTGTTATTGATTTGGGATGTGGCAATGGTTTATTGGGTCTTAGCTATTTAAAACAAAATAAAGAACATATTGAGGACGTCGTTTTCAAAATGATTTTCGCTGATGAGTCGCATATGGCGATAAAGTCTGTCGAGCACAACGTAAGAGTAAATGCGAGCGAACTTTTTAGACAGTGTGACTTTGTACAAGACGACTGCTTGTCGCAACAACCTGATAGCTCGGCGGATTTGATATTGTGTAATCCACCATTCCACCAGCAAAATACAATTACAACGCACATTACTGAACAAATGATCAAACAATCATCTCTGGTATTGAAAAAAAACGGTATATTAATGTTAGTTGCCAATAAACATCTTCCTTACCAAAAGATGTTAAAAGACACTTTTGACGACTTTACAGTAGTATCGAGTAACTCAAAATTTATAATCTATATGTGTCAAAACAAAACGTAAATAAAGGATAAAGAAGAAAAATGAAAAAAATCATAAATATAGTCTCTGTAACATTATTAACGTTAATACTGAGTGGCTGTGCAAACCAGTTTGAACAGGCGGTAAAACTAGCGCCAATTGCGATGTCTCCAAAACTACTGATGAGTGTTAAAAACATCACAGTTAGAGCAGCAGGCCATGGCAATGGTTAATAGCAGCCAGTTTATGGAAGTCAGTAACATTTCAAAATTGGTGTCGCCGTGGTTAAAAAACAGTTTAAAAACGAGTTCAAATGGCCGTAACAACCTAAATTTTGATATTACAACGGCAACTAGC
>JAOHFM010000051.1 GCA_028098005.1 Psychrosphaera sp. | reverse complement strand
AAATTGGATATAATTATTTCAAATTAATCGCGTCTATTAGTGATGCGTCCAATGGTATTTTTCTTCTTTTTGTTTAAGTTCAGTTGCGGTTGCGGTAGGCATCGCATTGATATTTAAACGGTCAAAGAATAGTGGTTTAGCTTTGTAATCGCCGGTTGCGACTTCGTTCATTGTTTTAGCATCAAATAAACGACCATTAATCATAGTGTGAGATATAAACTCAGATTTACGAATATCAGAAAGGACGTCTTCTTCAATAATAACTATATCTGCTAGTTTACCAGCTTCAATAGAACCTAAGTCTTTATCCATACCTAAGGCCATAGCACCGTCGTAGGTAGCGCCACGCAATGCTTCCCAAGGCGTAAATCCACCTTGAGCCATCATCCACATTTCCCAGTGAGCGGCTAAACCTTCACGTTGACCATGTGCGCCAATTAAGACTCTAACGCCATTGTCACGAAGTGTTTTTGCGTACTTAGCCACTTCAATATGGTTATAATGATCTTCTGGTGCTTTTTCACGACGTATTGAAATTGGTTCAATAATATAACGAGGCGCAAAGCGCATTAAGCGTTCATTTTCCCACACGTTTGTTTTGTCATACCAGTAACGCTCACCAGATAAACCGCCGTATGCAACCACAAATGTTGGGTTGTAAGCTGTTTCAGTTTGACTCCAAATTTGCGTTAAATCTTTATAACCACGAGGGATATTTAGAGAGTGCTCAAGGGTTGTATGGCCATCAATAACCATGGTCATATTTTGATATAACTTACCGCCACCTTCAGGAACAACATTAACGCCCAGTTCACGGGCTGCTGCTAATACCTGCTGACGTGTATCACGACGAGGATGGTTGTAACTTTTAACAGACACGGCGCCGTTGTCTTGAGTGCGCTTTATATGATATTTGGCGTCATCATAGTTGTCGATTTTAGCTGTAGCACCCGGAGAGTAGCCAGCGTAAAGGATTCGTCCCGTAGAGAAAATTCGTGGGCCTACAATTTTACCTGTACGTTGCAACTCAGCTGCGGCAAATATTTCACGGTTATCATTAGAAGGGTCGTAAAGGGTTGTTACCCCAAAACCAATAGACGAAAAGTTTTTCCAGTTTTGTTGAGGAATAATTTGACGTGTACCTTGAGAACCATGAGCGTGCGAATCGATAATGCCAGGCACTAATGTTTTGCCGCTAACATCTACCGTCTTATAGCCACGAGGGATTTTAATATCAGCACGGTTACCGACTTTCACAATTCTATTGCCTTCAACAAGTACCACACCGTTCTCGATGATTTCTTGGTTGTTGTCTGCATCACGCATTGTTACTACTCTGCCGCCAACTAGAGCGACTTTTGAATCTGGTATATCAGCATCCACTTCAAAACTAAGATCTATACCTGTGCTTGTTGGTTCTGGCAGTGCTTCATCGCTTTTTGCTAAATAGTCCAAAGTGTCAGCTACTTTTCGCGAGTAAAGAGTAGAAGCATTTGACCAATGTAATGTTGTGCTGTCAGCGGACCAATGTAATTCGGAACCACTAGTTTTTGAAGCTTGTCCAACCGGAACCCAAGACGATTTTGGACCAATTGATTGTAAAGTGCCTACTTTTGAAAATGGTGCAATATAAGCATTGTATTGATATGTAAATGCAACCCATTGACCATTTGGCGATACTTTAAACTCAGTCACTTTGTCGCCTTTCAAAACATCACGTTGATCAAAGCCGTCTAAATTCACTTCAACTAACTTACGTTTTGTACCGTAGGACCCAGATTGATATGAGGTATAGAAAATCTTGTCGTTATCGGCACCAAAGTGCGCATCGCTGCCGCTCTTAATAACGCGCTTCATATTTTTGCCTTTTACATCAGCAATATATACACCTGGCTCCATTGACCACTCTGGAGAGGTAATGTAACCACCGGTAAAGCGATTAAAAACGACTGATTGACCGTCTGGAGAGAAGCGAGGTTGCATGTAATGTCCAGGCTCTTTTGTAATGACCTTTCCTTTGCCGCCACGGGCTTTAACTACCCGAACGGTTCCTAAGTCTTCATCATTCCATGTTGAATAAGTAATGTACTTACCATCACGAGAAAAACTAGGGTAGTACTCGTCATGATCGTTTTGTTTGGTAAGTCGTTTAACTTTTCCAGACTCAACATAACGAACATACAACTTACCAAGCGCTTGATACACAATTCGATCACCTTTTGGTGACATTGTTGCCCAGCGAGTTTGTTTCACGTTCACTTTGTCCGGTGCTACATCTACTGCAACACGAATGGCTTGCTGTACTTGTTTTTCTACTTTTACGTTAAATGGAATATTAGCAATCTGTTTGTTTTTAATATCAACGGATTGAAACTTACCATTACTCCAAAATACGATGTTTTTGCTGTTTGGAGTCCAATCAAAGTAGGCATAATTACCTTCTGTACCAAATGTCTCTTGATGGTCTCTTTCCATTTCTGTGTATAAACGGGTATCCAAACCAGACTTCAGGTCTTTGATGTATAAAACAGTTTTAGTATCTTCACGTTTTAAGTAGGCCATATATTTGCCATCAGGAGATGGTGTTGGGATAACTGCACCACCTGCACCGCCAATATAACGCTCTTCTTCACCAGTATCTAAATCGTGTCTGATAATGTTAAACAGTTCAGAAGTGGAGTTTTTATTGTATTGCCAAACACGACCGCCTGTAACGTCTTGAGTGTAATATAAGTATTTTCCATCTGGAGAGAATTTAGGATCAGTGATATTTTTTTGGTTAAACGCACCATAAGAACCAGACTTCACTTTAGTACCGCTTCCACCTGTGTGGTGGTACAGCCAAATTTCACCAGCTGCCACAGAGCGAGACGACATCACACCTCGAGTTACTGCAATAAATTGACCATCAGGACTCCATGTTGGTGTATGGATAGTGTGGCTTGTTTGTTTAGTAATTTGAACAGGGTCGCTTCCGTCTGCGTTCATAACCCAAACGTTCATCATGCCATCGCGGTCACTCAAAAAAGCTATTTTTTTACCATCAGGGCTATATGTCGCCTGCATGTTCCAGTCAAAACCTAAAACTAAAGGTTTGGCTTCACCACCAGAGATTGGCATGGTGTAAATATCACCAAGCATATCAAAAATAATCGTTTTACCATTTGGATGTACGTCTAAATTTGACCAAGTTGATTCGTCGGTATTAATAGATACAGTTTTCATTTCGCCAGTGGGATTTTTAACATCCCACTTTTTGTCGTCTTTAGTTGCAGACTCTTCCGCTGCAACGTTTTTATCGGCGATAAATGAATGCGCTGGGGCAATATAGGCCGACGTTAATGCAACACTAAGGAGTGTTAGCTTAATCGCTTTTTTCATTAGTTTTCCCTGATGTATTGTTATTATAAATTGCTATCAAATTAGTGTACTTAGCTTTTTGGCATCCGTCACCTACTTGCGATGAAAAGCCAACTATGTTGGTTAACTGAGGTGTTTTGTTTTATTGTTCGAGGTAAAATATCGCGATACATTAAAATTTAAAGGAATTTAAAGTTGTCCCTCTCTAATAATAAGAAAATATTTTTAACGAACCTTCAATGGATCTGTTTTATTGCGTTTTTATCTTTAGCGGCGCTTTTTTCAATTAATTCAATGGCATCAGAAACACTAAACGAATCAAACGTTACTGTTGAATCATCTAAGACGAGTATTAGCCAGAAGGTAACGCCTTCCAAAGAAATGTTGGATGCGATGTCGAACTTAAATAATAATGACAGAGCCGTATCTGATGGTTTAACTAACTTTGAGCGCATTGAAAAATATACTAAAAGTGGCTTTGTCCATATATTGCCGTTAGGTTTAGACCATATACTGTTTGTCTTAGCTTTATTTTTCTCAACCGTTTTATTTAAAAAGCTATTTTGGCAAATTACGGCATTTACATTGGCACATTCAGTAACATTAGTATTATCAAGTTTAGGTTTTATTTCATTGAGCGGAAGTATTGTAGAGCCTCTAATTGCATTAAGTATTGCCTGGATGGCCATAGACAATATTAGGAATGAACACACAAGCTCTACGAGACTATGGGTAATTGTGTTTTTTGGTCTTTTACATGGGCTAGGGTTTGCATCAGTTTTGAGCGATTTTGGTTTACCACAAGAGGCATTTTTAACCGCGCTTTTTGCATTTAATATTGGCGTAGAACTAGGCCAGTTAGCAGTGTTAATCGCAGCTACTGCTGTGTTCTATTGGTGGTCTAAAAAGCCAACCTATAGAGCATTTGTGCAGGTGCCAATGTCGGGTATTATTGCCATAGTGGGGCTGTATTGGTTTTTTGAAAGAATTTTGTAATTTGGTGTTGAAAAGCGTTTTTTAATTATTTAGACTGGGTTTATTGGTTGGTGAATAAAGCACCAACAAAAAGAATCTACTAACAATAATAATAAAGGTCAGACAGATGTTTTCATCTTTTGGTAAAGGGTTTGGTTTGGGTCATGTTTGTGTTGCTGTTGCTATTATTGCAATAGTTACATTTGCAACTCAGCTTTAAACTCAATTTAAATTTACATACAAAGTTAAGGTGTTGGTTTTTCCGACACCACTGTCTACTATTATCTTGCTATTGGCAGCTCTAAATCTTGAGCTGCTATCTCCTAATCTATCAAACTATAAACTTTAGAGCCTAGTTTAAAGCGCCCAAGGAATTATTATGTCTTTTATAAATACAAAAGTAAGTAGCGGTGTATTAACCATAACCATTGACCGTTTAGCTCAAAAAAATGCTTTATCCCTAGACATGTATAAAGATTTAACAACAGCACTGTTGTCAGCTGAAAAAGACGAAGAAATAAAAGTTGCAGTAATTGAAGGCGATAGCTCCTGTTTTACTGCTGGCAATGACTTAAATGACTTTTTAGCCGGTGGCTCTTTGACGGAAGCGCATCCAACGGTCATCTTTTTAAGAACACTAGTGTCCTTTAGTAAACCATTAATAGCGAGTGTTGCAGGTCCTGCAATTGGCATAGGTACTACCTTGTTAATGCATTGTGACTTAGTGTATGCCGCAAACAATGCCGTATTCCAGTTACCGTTTTCTAAATTGGGACTCTGCCCAGAAGCAGCTTCAAGCTCAATTTTGCCCAAGTTAGCAGGTAGAGTTAAAGCGTTTGAATTACTCGTTTTGGGAAATAAATTTGATGCGCAGGAAGCTGTTCAAATAGGTTTAATTAATGAAGTTGTTGAAATCAAGGAGTTAAATGACAAAGTGACGGCCGTTGCAACACAATTAGCTCAGTTACCAACTATGTCAGTTCGAGCTTCAAAAGGGTTGATAGTTGACGCTCAAAAAGAAACAATTAATGCCGTAATATCTCACGAACTTAAGTATTTTGAGCAACTTTTAGGAAGTGATGAGTGTAAGGCTATTATTTCTAGCTTTTTCAAAAAAGGTTAATTGCCAACTAACCTAATCATACGGTCTAGTTTTAATGACTAAGGGGGGCTAAAAGTTAGCACCCCTTTTTTGATGCTTCTCTTTGTTATCTAGTCTAGATTCTTCACTCTTTTTCATCAATAAGTAGGTTGAAGCACTACCGCCATGAAACGGTTGAGCTGAGTGAAATGCCAAAGCCATAGGTAGTTGAGTAAGCCATTTATTAACGTAGCTTTTTAGCAATGCTTGGTGAGGTTTACTCTGTAGGCCTTTTCCATGCTGAATTAGAATACAACGCAAATTTTGTTTATGGGCGTCGTTTGTGAATTTAAAAAGTTCAGTCCTTGCCTCGTTAATAGTTTTTCCATGAAGATTTAATACCGTATGTATTTCATATTTACCAAGTCTTAGATTTTTAAACACACCCTGTTGAACACCGTCCTTCTTGAATGACAATATATCGTCAGGAGCGATGAGCTCTACACTTTCTGTTGTTAAGGGGTTTTGGTCTCCGCTAGAAGGCAATTGAGCATTTGCTCTGCGCAAGGACAATGTCTGTGCGCTAACATTTGAACAGGGTAGTGGCCTGTTAGTTTTGGACTGTTTAATTGGTTTTACATCGCCTAGCTCGTCTATAAAAGAACTAAATTCATTCATTGAATCTCTCCACTTAACTTTAACTAAAGCTCTACGATTATTTTACTAGAAAAGTTTACCAATAAAAATCCGATAAATTTGAGGATTGTACTTATAGGTCTATACTTAGGTCACTGTAAAGACGTTATATTTATTAAGTAGAATAATTTACTTCAATTAGGGTATTATTCCGCGCTGCAATTATTTCGATAGACTAATGAGAGGCTTTTTATATGTCTGAATTAAACTCTACATCATTTCTTATTGTAGATGATGTAAGTTCTGTAAGAGCACTTTTGCAACAGACGTTAAGCCAGTTAGGTGCCGTTGACATCATGAAAGCTTCAACGGGCCAAGAAGCGCTTGACATATTCTCCGCTAATTTACCTGATGTTGTCTTTTTAGATATTGAGTTACCTGATTTTAATGGACAATCATTATTAAAAGAAATGAAGAGTATTAAAAACAACGTGAGTATTATTATGGTCACTGCTCATGGAACCGTAGATAACGTAAAAGAGTCAATTGCACTTGGCGCTTCAGGTTTTATTGTAAAACCATTTTCACCGAGAAAAATAGCTTCAGTTTTAAAAACCGTATCTAAATGATTTAACAAAACGGAATTTACGCAAAATGAACATTCAGCAAATGCGGCAGTGCGCACCAAAAGCCCTCTCATTATTAAAAATTATGTCGAACGAAAACCGACTTTTTATTTTATGTAATTTGTTGGAAGGTGAGTTGTCGGTAAATGAATTAGCTGCACGTGTTGAATTATCCCAATCGGCATTATCGCAACATTTAGCATTGTTACGTGAAAACAAGTTTGTAAAAACAAGAAAAGAATCGCAAACCGTTTATTATTCTCTTGATAGTGAAGACGTGATACGAATGATGATGTTGTTGCAAGACTTATATAGCCCTAGTGCCAATTAGCGTTGCTCAAACAAAGAGATAAAAAAAGGAGCATGGCGCTCCTTTTTTATTTTAGAATTATTAGACTAACTAGCCGAGTTTGTTGCCAATACGGCTTCAGCATCTTGCTTCATTTGTTCTAAGCCAAGCTTATCATAAGCGTCAACCATGATTTTTAATGCAGGCACAACAGAAGCGCTGTCTTTATAGTATTCAACTACATATTTGCAACGATTTACAGCTGCTATATAGGACGAACGACGCATGTAATATTGAGCAATTGAAATTTCATGCTCTGCTAAGCGATTCAGTACGCTCACCATTCTTTTCTTAGCGTCTTCAATATACATGCTGTTAGGGTATTTTTTTATTAGCTTTTTAAAATCACCAAATGCAGCTCTTGATGATTCCATATCTTTATCTGCATTGGACAGTCCAAAAAACTCTTGGAAGCCATTAATGCCTTTTTCTTGGTTAACTAAACCTTTAAGATATAAAACAAAGTCGCTTTGAGGGTGATTAGGGTTTAACTTTAAAAAACGCTCTATTGCTGGAAGCGCCTCTTCATAGCGATCGGCTTTGTAGTAGGCGAACATCAAGTCGATTTGAACTTGTCTTGATAATGGCCCATAAGGATAACGACTCTCTAAGTCATTAAGGATTGTGATAGCGCGGTTATATAACTCACTATTAATAAAATCTTTTGCATCTTGGTATCTGGCTTGTGGAGAGCGATCTGAAATACGCTCAATTTCATCCGGAGATGACGTACAGGCTGACAACAAGCCGCTTAATACTACTAATAAACTAAAGTGACGAACAAACTTAAAATTCAACATTATTTTCAACCTGGAAAGTTTTCTTTTCTCGTTAAGTAAAAATTCGAGTAGAATGAATACATCTACATCATTCTATCTCAGTCAGATGCTGCATGCACTGGCAAATTCATATTAATCACATTAAAGATCATGAATAAAGAACTTATTGAACTACAAGCACAAACAAATGAACAGCATTTTGGTAAACGATTAGATCAAGTAATTGCCGATTTGTTCCCTGAATATTCAAGAAGTCGTCTAAAAGATTGGATTTTAGCCGAAAAAGTTTTGGTAAATGGCAAAATTGTCACAAAAGCTCGTGAAAAAATGCTAGGTAACGAAGATATCGTTATTTATGCAGAACTGGAAGTTGAAGTTCATCATGAAGCTGAAAACATAGAATTAGACATTATCTATGAAGATGATCATTTGATGATTATCAATAAACCAGCGAATTTGGTTGTGCATCCGGGTGCAGGTAATCAATCAGGCACAATGTTAAATGCCTTATTGCATCACTACCCAGCAATTGAACTTGTACCACGAGCTGGAATTGTTCACCGTTTGGATAAAGACACAACGGGTTTAATGGTGGTTGCAAAAACGGTACCTGCGCAAACGCAGCTTGTTGCCGACATGCAGGAACGACTGATTACTCGTGAATATGAAGCTGTATGTCTTGGACGGTTAACGGCTGGTGGCAGTGTTGACAAACCGATAGGTCGTCATCCAACTAAACGTACAAATATGGCCGTTAATCAAATGGGCAAAGAAGCGGTGACTCACTACCGAGTTATTAGTAAGTTTCGAGCGCACACACACATTAGATTAAGGCTAGAGACAGGCAGAACACACCAAATTCGTGTTCATATGTCTCATATAAGGCACCCATTGGTAGGTGATAGTCAATATGGTGGTCGTGTTCAGACACCAAAAGGGGCATCAGATGAGCTACTGCAAACTTTGCGTGGATATCGACGTCAAGCCTTACACGCGGCAATGTTGAAGTTCTACCACCCAATTACAGGTGAACCAGTAGAGTTTCACTCGCCTTTGCCTGATGATTTCGTAGGTTTGTTAGACGCGCTAAAAACTGATGTTGCAGAGAATCAAGATGACATGGACTTCGGCGTCTTTTAAAGGCTTAAATAAAAATTCAAGTAGGCAAATACATGCTGGCACCACCACACGAAGAGGTGGAGTTAGCATTGAGCCTTATGCCGGATTAAATTTGGCAACTCATGTTGGTGATGAGTTGTTAGTGGTGCTGACAAATCGAGAAATAGTAAAAACGGATCTGAATTTACCAAGTCCTCCATTTTGGTTAAATCAGACTCACAGCACCAATGTTATTGAACTACCCCACGAATATGATGACCTTAACGAAGTTGATGCGTCGTTTACGTCAAAAACAGAAACAGTATGTGCTGTACTCACTGCAGATTGTTTACCTATTGTTGTAACAGATAAAAACTTAACGTTTGTAGCAACAGTTCATGCTGGTTGGCGCGGATTGGTGAATGGCATACTAGCCAACACGGTTCAAAAAATTCTTCGCTCGATAAATACTGAGGTTGGAGATCTATCTGTTTGGATAGGGCCTGCTATAGGACCACAAGCTTTCGAAGTTGGCCAAGAGGTCAAAGCTGAATTTGAGCAAAAATTTGGTGATGTTGAACAACAGTTCACGCCTTGTGGTGAAGAGAAGTATTTAGCTGACTTACCTCAATTAGCAAGGTTGGCCTGTAATCGATTAGGCATTATCAATATTTCTTATAGTGATGAATGTACTTATTCACAGAGCGAAAAATATTATTCATATCGTAAAGAAGGTCAAACTGGACGTATCGCGACTTTGGCTTGGCTCTCAAATAGTTAAATAAACGTAAAATTAATGATTTATGTCAATTATTTGATGTTGAGTAGTAAATAGACATTGAAAAAGTGGCGCTTCGACCTAATTTTGTAAGTAAGCAAAACAAATTAACGTCGAGGTAAGTCGATGCGTTTAGATAGATTAACGAATAAGTTTCAACAGGCCATTGCGGATGCTCAATCATTAGCTGTTGGTAGAGATCATCAATATATTGAACCTATCCATATATTACACTCACTGATCAATCAAGAAAATAGCTCAGTTATCGCGATTTTAAATCTCGCCAGTGTTAACGTATCAGAGTTGCGCACTAAGTTATCCAGAGAATTGGAAAAAGTGCCAACGGTAACTGGCTTTGCTGGAGACGTTCAATTATCAAGAGCAACGGCATCGGTATTAAATATATCAGACAAAATTACCCAAAAACGCAAAGACAAATTTATAAGCAGTGAAGTATTTTTATTAGCCTTATTTGACGAGAATGGAAGTATTCATCAGATATTTAAGCTGATAGGTTTGACGCGCGAAAATGTTGAAAAAGCCATCGACTCGGTTCGCGGCGGCCAAAAAGTTGAAGATCAAAATGCTGAAGATACCCGTCAGTCGTTAGAAAAGTATACGGTTGATCTAACTGCTAGAGCGGAGCAAGGTAAACTTGATCCGGTTATTGGAAGAGATCAAGAAATCCGACGCACTATTCAAGTTTTACAGCGCAGAACGAAGAACAATCCTGTGCTCATTGGTGAGCCTGGCGTTGGTAAAACGGCAATTGTGGAAGGTTTAGCTCAGCGCATTATTAATGGCGAAGTACCTGAAGGGCTCAAAAACAAACGCGTATTGTCGCTCGATTTTGGCTCTTTAGTTGCGGGAGCAAAATACCGTGGTGAATTTGAAGAACGATTAAAGTCGGTCCTAAATGAGCTTGGTAAAGAAGAGGGCAGAGTCATCCTCTTTATTGATGAAATTCATACTATGGTAGGTGCGGGTAAATCTGATGGCGCAATGGACGCTAGCAATATGTTAAAGCCAGCACTGGCACGTGGTGAATTACACTGTGTGGGCGCTACTACATTAGATGAATATCGCCAGTATATTGAAAAAGATGCTGCGCTAGAGCGACGCTTTCAAAAAGTACAGGTCGATGAGCC
Source organism: Psychrosphaera sp. (assembly GCA_028098005.1). The sequence goes on along the minus strand of JAOHFM010000051.1, from coordinate 603 downwards.
AAACGTAGAAGATACGATTGCTATTTTACGTGGATTAAAAGAGCGTTATGAAATACACCATTCGGTAGATATTACTGATCCTGCTATTGTCGCTGCAGCAAGCTTATCAAATCGCTATATTAGCGACCGTCAACTACCTGATAAAGCGATAGATCTTATTGATGAAGCCGCATCAAGTATTCGTATGCAAATAGACTCTAAGCCCTTAGAGTTAGAAAACGAAAATAAGCTTTGATAAGGTAATCGCCCTGCTAACACTACATCGTAAACGGTTAAGTCGAATGTAAACTCTGGAAGTTGTTCAATGAAGGCTATTTTTTTTGATTTATCTTTAAGCCCGTACTGCAATATTGGTTGGCCATCAAAGTCAACAACACCCTGACTAGGCTTAATTTGCCCGTGCATGGTTTTTAATAAGCTTGATTTACCAGCTCCATTGGGACCAATAATGCCGATAATTTTATTACGCGGTAAACTTAACGAAATTCGATTTAGAATCGTTTTGTTAGGTAGGTTCCAACAAATATTGTTAAGAGTAAAAAGAGGTGTCGTAGGCAAAATAGACTTATCAAACAATTAGTTTTAATTAACTGTAATAATAAC
>JAOHFM010000050.1 GCA_028098005.1 Psychrosphaera sp. | reverse complement strand
CTTTCTCAGTAAGCCTTTTGACCAAGTGATACTCGCTGCAAAAATAGAAGCTCACGCGCGAACGAGAGAGTTAAGTAAAAAAACGTTCGAACAAAAAAAGCGGTTGGATTACTACAAAAACCAGACCGAACGAGAGTTTCAAATCGTTGAGTTGATTTATGAACGAGCACTATCAAATAACTATATCAACGAATCTCTCATAACAACTCACTTAGCGCCGGCGGAAACCTTTAATGGTGACATTGTCCTAACGGCTTTAAGCCCGCGAGGGAATGTATATGTATTTATGGGTGACTTTACGGGCCATGGTTTAGCGGCATCAATCGGTACCTTACCGGTTTCACGCGCTTTTTATGCGCTGACAAATAAAGGGTTATCAGTTCCAGATATTGCTAGCGAGATTAATAAATTACTTTATAACCTTTTGCCTACAGAAATGTTTTGTGCGGCCGCCATTGTAGAACTTAATTACAGTGCAACACAGATTTCAGTATGGGCAGGCGGGGTTCCAGACTTATACTTGGTTGATTGTGAAGCCGGCATAAAAAAAGCGATTCCCTCCATGCATATGCCTTTAGGGATTTTACCTGTAGAAGACTTCGATGATAATCAATCTATTCATAACGTAGAAAAGCGAGATCGTTTATTTATATACTCTGATGGGCTCATTGAACTTGAGAGTGAATCAGGTGAACTGTTTGGCGAAAATCGATTAGAAACTATTTTGTCTACCACGGCTAAATCACATATTGACTCTGTACTATCATCGGTTAGTGAATTTAAGGGTAATGGCGTTCAAAACGACGATATCACTATAATTGAATTGATTTGTGACGTTCCCGATCTACCTAATGAGCAACCACAAACATTTTCTAGCATTCCACAACAACAATCCATAAAGCTTCATGCTGAACAGTTAAAACAAATCAATCCTATTTCTGAAATAACAGACACCATTTGCTCTATTAAAGGAGTGTTGAGGCATAAGTCTAATATCTTCCTACTTCTGTCTGAGGCTTATAACAATGCTTTGGAACATGGTGTATTAAAAATGGATTCTACTCTCAAACGTCAGAAAGACGGCTTTGTTAAATACTATGCAGAAAGAGAAAAAAAACTAACAAGTCTTGATAATCATTTTATCGAAGTTTTGACCCACTACATTCCAACAGAACGTAAAATCACAATCGAAGTTACTGACAGTGGAGAAGGCTTTGATTATCAAATTCAATCTAAATATCAAAACGATAATGAAGGCTTTGGTAGAGGCATTAAGCTAATATCGGAAATAGCATCTAAGGTTAAATACAATGACATAGGAAATGGCGTATATATCGAATACATATTTGAAGATTAAATAAAGGCAAATGCAGCCACTTTTTTGTTTACTTTAAGTCAAACCTGATCTAGCATTCCCTACGTTTAGACGTCTAAACGTATTTATGTGTATTTGAGGTGTGTTATGTTATTCGAAAAAAACAGCTACTTAGAACAGATTGAATTGTGGTGTGCATCGCATAACCCTTCTATAACACTATCTTATCAAGTACCTTTATTAGGCGAAGGTGGCACATGTTCTTTATTTGGCGAGCTTGATGAAACCCCTTTTGATCTAGCCTCTCAACTACGCGAGCATGAGTTGCAGGTATTAAACCAAGTTCAGTCTGTTGTTGATTGGGTTCGTAACAATACGAACATTGATTGGTTTGGCGTATATTTAGCTAGAGAAAACAGTGCATCTGAGCGAGTGCTCACAAAGCTCTCCTATTTTGGAAAACCCTCTAGAGCAGAATTCCCGTTAAATGAAGAATTCTCTAAAATCAGTAACAATGTAACGGTAGCATTAACAGGCCACCATAAAATTATTAATGACGTCAGTGAATATAGAGCTAGTGGTGGCGAGTATTATACCTGTGATCCAAAAGTACAATCGGAGTTATGTTGGCCAATATTTTCTACCCCCAACAATTCTTTACAGAATAACAATAATAATAATTTAGTTCAGACTAGCCCTAATCAAAAAATAGTTGGTATTATAGACGCAGAATGTTTTGCAACTCATAGCTTTGATGATCAAACACAGCAAAAACTTGCTGCTGTTTGTACTAAACTATCAAAGCTACTTTCGTTGCACTAACCCGCCGATATAGGCAAAACTGCAAGAGAATTCTAATGTTTGAGCAATTAAAACCAGTACCAACTGATCCTATTCTAGGCTTAATGTCTGAATACAAAGCCGATACAAATCCAAAAAAAGTTGACCTAAGTGTTGGCGTTTACAAAAACGAAACCGGCGACACACCAGTTATGCGAGCTGTCAAAAAAGCAGAGCAGATTCGTTTAGAAACGGAAACAACAAAGTCTTATCTTGGTCTAGCTGGCGATGTTCAGTACAACGACCTAATGACATCATTGGTCTTTGGCGATCACAATGCGGTAAAAGCAAATCGCATTAAAACAGCACAAACACCTGGTGGAACAGGTTCTCTTCGTGTTGCAGCTGAGTTTATTAAACGCTCAAACCCTAAAGCGTCAATTTGGGTTACTAATCCAACTTGGGCAAATCACTTCAGCATTTTTGGCGCTGCTGGCCTAGAGACTAAAGAGTTCCCTTATTTTGATTTTGATACCATGGGCCTTAAGTTTGATGAAATGGTTTCGACTCTAAATACGGTACCAGCTGGCGATGTAGTTTTATTGCACGCTTGTTGCCATAACCCGAGCGGTATGGATTTAACACTAGAGCAATGGCAAATTGTTGCTGACATTTCTAAAAAGCAAGGTTTCACATTCTTAATTGATTCTGCATATCAAGGTTTTGGTAAAGGCTTAGATGAAGATGCCGCGGGTGTACGTTTACTTGCAGATCAGCTAGATGAATTGTTGGTTTGCGCTTCTTGTTCTAAGAATTTTGGTTTATACCGAGACCGTGTGGGTGCCTTCAGCGTGATGACAGCAACCGCTGAGCAAACAGAGATTGCCTACAGTGTTGCGTTAAACGTTATTCGAGCAATTTATTCCATGCCTCCGGCTCACGGCGCCGCGGTAGTTGCCAACATATTGTCTAATCCAGAGCTTCGTGCTTTATGGGAAGAAGAGTTGCTAGAAAAACGAACTCGCATTAATGGGCTTCGCAGTTACATTGTAGAAAAGTTTAAAGAACACAACGTACCAGGAAACTTTGACTTTATTGGCAAGCAAAACGGCATGTTCTCATTCTTAGGCATTGATAAAGAAGCCATCCAAAAGCTAAAAGACGATTACAGTATTTATATTGTTGGCTCAAGTCGTATCAACGTAGCAGGCGTTAACAAAAGCAATGCTGACTATTTAGCGAAGGCATTGGCGACCGTCCTTAACAAGTAACCTCGCCTTCGTATGTATTAGGTAGTAGTTAGCTTGGGTAAGTAGTAGCTGCCACGTCGGTTAATATATTATTACCAAATACATATAAATTTCGAATAAAAAAGGAAAGCACTCGCTTTCCTTTTTTTATACCTAAACCTAGAAGTTTATTTTTAGTTTTACTTTGCTCGTGGCTAAGACTTTCTAGCAAACATCACAATAACACTTACAAAGAACAATATGACGCAGTACCAAACGTGAGTAATAACGTCTAGTGGCGAAATGCCAAAGGAAGCGGCAGCCAACAATGCTTGTGCTCCATAAGGAACCAAGCCTTGCGTAATACAACTGAATATATCTAATAAACTAGCGCTGCGCTTTGGCGAGATTTCACCTTGTGTAGCCAACTTCTTAGCAGAATCACCCGATACGATGATAGCAACGGTATTATTTGCAATAGCGCTATTAGTCACTAAGCCTAATGCTGCAATAGCCACTTGATTCTTAAAATACAGCGCAGAGTTTGAGGCTTTAGAAAGTATTTTGTTTATTTTACAAACCAGAAACTCTAACCCGCCTTGATGTTTCATTAGCTCACTTAAACCACCAATTAATAAACTAAGTAAGAATATTTCCTGCATGTTTGCAAAACCTGCGTAGATATCTTGTCCTAGAGAACCAATTTCATAAGTGCCTACAAACGCCCCAGATAAAGCAGAAAGTAAAATGCCTAACAATAGAACGACAAAGACATTAAGTCCTAAAACAGCTAGTACGATAATAAAGAAGTAAGGTAAGGCTAATAACGCACTAGTTTGTTTGCTCGTTTCAATTGCTTCTATGGGCTCGCCACCTAAAAATACATAAATACCTAAAACCAAGAGTGCGGCGGGAACAGAAAATATTAGGTTCTCTTTGAATTTATCCTTTAACTCAGCGCCCTGAGTTTTTGTTGATGCAATTGTTGTATCAGAAATGAAACTTAAGTTGTCACCAAACATGGCTCCACCCACAATGGCACCAGCCATGAGCGCAGGGTCAATTTGTGTAACTTCTATAACACCAAATGCAATAGGTGCAACCGCGCCTATCGTGCCCATGGAAGTTCCCATGGCGGTGGCTATTATAGCGGATATTACAAACAGACCAGCCACGAGATAGGCGCTAGGAATAACACCTATACCCAGATTTACCACGGCCGAAACACCACCTGCCTCTTTCGCTACCGATGCGAACGCGCCAGCTAATAGGTAAATCAAGCACATGGTAATAACGTTATTATTGCCCATACCCTTAATTAAGACAGCTAAACTGTCATCTAAATTAGGCCTGCTTGGTAAAAGTACACGATTTAGATATAAAGCCAACAACAACGCAGGAATAATGGCGACAGGAGCGGGTAATTGATAAAAGGCATATTCTACGCCTATTGACTGGAGATATATTCCAGTCCCCAGAAACAAGAGAATAAATAGACCCAGTGGTAAAAGTGCCCACCCAGATTTTTGCATTTCAGTCATTATGATCCTCTGATTTCATGCAGATTAAATTTAAGTGCAGCAAATGTACCACATGGATATTTAAACGTATAGACGTCTAAATGGTATTTATTTTGACTGTCTAAGTGCCTCTGCCCTTTTGTCTCTCATTTCTACATCAGCTTCGACATTCCAGCCTAACATTTGTTTGTCTATAATTTCAGATAGAGCATCGATATGTTCAACTTCGTCGTTTAGACAGCTTATGTATTCAAATTTTTCACCACCTGCTTCTAAAAAGTAATCTCTGTTTTCTTCGCCTATTTCTTCAATTGTCTCTAGGCAATCTGCTGAAAACCCTGGGCAAACGACTTGAACAGACTTAATACCCTCAGAAGGGAGCGCTTTTAAAGTGTGATCCAAATAAGGTTTAACCCACTCTTCTTTACCAAACCTTGATTGAAAACAAGTTAGATATTCGCCCTCACCTAGCCCCAGTTCTTCCGCTAGCAACCTTGATGTTTTATGACACTGGCAAGCATAAGGGTCGCCGTTGTGCCAATATCGATTAGGGATACCGTGATAAGAAAAAATAAGTTTGTCTGCTTTGCCATTTGCTTCCCAAGACTTCCTGATCTTATTTGCTAACGCAACAATCAACTTTATCGAATCAGTATAATGATTCACAAAACGGAGCTCTGGAATAAAACGAGTTTTCTTAAATACATCGGCAACCGCATCAAAAGTAGACGCCGTTGTTGTTGCTGAATACTGAGGATACAAAGGCAGAACAACAACCTTTCGAGCACCTTGGTTAAGCAAGCCTTGCAGTTTACTTTCTACTGAAGGATTGCCATAACGCATCGCAAAGTCGACAATCACATCGCTATTACCAGAATAATGTTCTGCAACTTTGTTTGCGATATTTTGGGTGTTCACCAACAGCGGAGAGCCCTCTTCTGTCCACACGCCTTTATATGCTTTGGCCGAACGACGAGAGCGAAAAGGAAGAATCACACCATTTAAAATACACCACCAAATTAGTCGCGGTATTTCTACTACTCGGGGATCCGACAAAAACTCTTTTAGATAAGGCTTTAGCGCTTCCTTTGTAGGAGCGTCAGGTGTTCCTAGGTTAGTTAGCAACACGCCTATTTTATCTTGCTGTCCATGACTAAAATTTGGGGTATTTTGAAACTTCATTTTATTCTCTATATTTACTAATTTTTGCGACTTGAAGTAGTACGCTTGCTTTCAAATTTTCGTTTACTTTAAATGATTTACTAAAAACAGTTTTAGAATTTACATTTAAGGCCGATACATTTTATTGAAGAATAGCTCACCACGTCAGAGAGTTGTATGTATTCTAGCGCGATAAAACTAGTTTTGTTGATAACTTTATTACTTAACAGTAATTTAGTTAATGCCGCTGTGCCTGCTGATAGCGCTAATAATCAAACAACTAATCAACTAACCGCTTCGTCATTATTATTCCAAGACTTAAAGCGCTATATTCCACAACAGAATGTTCAAGTCCTTCAGACGGAAAAAAGCGAACAGTTTATCGCCTTACACAAAGAAGAAACGACGGGTATTCCCAAGGGCATTGCGTTCATATTACCCGATGTAAATCAGTCTATTTTTAAACAAGCCGTGACAACCGCACTTTATAAAGACTTAGATAATTATGGTTGGACATCTCTTGTACTCACCATGCCTTCGTTACCAGAATTAAAGCAAGCTTGGCTGAGTGAGTCAGAAAACAAAGATGAAGGTGACCTAGCTGCGACTTCTGATCAGTCAGAACGACAAGGCGCCGCGCCGAACACTTCCGATGATTCGTCACAACAAACTGAGTCTCAGGATGATCAGCAAACGGAAAGCACTGGCAACATAACAAACAATGTTGATCAAGCCGCTATTGACCCGTCTTTTTATGCACAATTACAAGACCTAAGCCCTACCTATGAGGCTGAGTTCAGTAAACAAATTCAGCAGGCAATTGGTGAGCGTTTAGAGGCTGGTTTTGAATTTACCAGTATTTATCCTGGCTTTTATTTAATGATATGTGAGGGGCAGTCCTGCTTTTGGCTAAACCGCTTAATAGCAGAGCAAAAAATACCAGAGCCCGACGGTTTAATCATGATTGGTGCTTACATGCCACAAACAGACTTAAATCGAGCTTTTGCCGATGAAGTAGCAAAAACCGAATTTCCAGTGCTCGATATTATTTCTGCAAACCACAACCAGTGGACACATGCGATAAAGAAGTGGCGAAAAAAAATGGCCCGTAAAAACTTTAAGACCAACTACCGTCAGCGCGAGCTTACCTTCTTTTTTGACTACCGAGATCAGCAGCGCCGGTTGATAAAGGAAATATACGGGTTCACAAATGCCGTGGGGTTGTAGGTTAGTAAGGGTTTGCCACTAGCTAATATTAAAGAAATCTCGCAATTAAGACAAAAGGCTCAAAAGCTTGCTTAAAAGTCCCGAGCCTTTTTAATAATTTCATAAGCCGACTGTATATCTTGAGTTTTTTGTTTAGCCACTTCCATCATTTCAGGCGGTAGGCCTTTAGCAACAAGTTTGTCTGGATGATTTTGAGACATTAAACGCTTGTATGCCCTCTTAATATCACGTACCGAGTCTCTATCACTAACCCCGATTACCGCATAGGCATCCAATAAACTAGGAGCCTTTGGCTCGTGGGCTGACGAACTCTTTCGGTCATATTGTTTGTACTTTTCTTGTTGTTGCTGTTTGTAGTTTTGAAAACGCATTTCTGCTTCCCACATTGCAATCAACTGCGTCAGATTTCGTTTGTTAAAGCCCAATTGCTTAGCAATGTTAACCAATAAGTTATATTCATCAGCTTCAAGAATTGAATCAGAATAGGCTGTTTGGATTTGAATTTCTAAAAAGAACTGACATAAATCGCGGCGATTGCCAAAGTGGTTTTTAAACTGTTTAATTTTTTTCTTTAATGGGAAACCCAGCAGTTTACCCTCACGAAAGGCATCTTTTGCTTCCGCAACTTGTTGTTCGTTTAAGCGCATCTGCTCCATAAATTCATTGGCAGTTGTTATATGCTCAGGGGTAACTCTCCCGCTTGCCTTTGCCACATGGCCCATCACTGAAAACGTGGTATAAAAGAAAATTGACTGTTTAGCGTCATTACTTATTAGCCATTCTTCAACATTTCCTTTGTCATTCATCCGTTGCAATGCTTTGTCAAACAAATGGCCTACCCACAAGCCAACTAAAGCGCCAACAAAATGGCGAATCAACAAAAATCCGAACAACGCACCAGCTATTTTTCCTATCACTACTAATCACTTCCAACTATTGAGACATTTAAACCAGAATATTTACACGCTAATTCCGCTAGTTCCGTAGTATACAATAAAAAAATCGTATAGAATTCATCAGTTATTAAAATTATTTTAGTCTAGCGATATTTAGCGTTTCACGCCCCTAGCTATTATTTAATTGAGGTTATTTAAAGTTTGAAAAAGCATCCTGCACAAAAGGTATTTCTTTTATTGACCGGCTTGGTTTGCCTGCCTGTTTTTGCGGATCTTTCCTGTCAACAACCGGTCAACACTAAAAGCGCAATAAAATCAGTGTCCAACGGGTTCAATAGAACACTAGCCCCTGACACTTTTGTCGTTCAAAGTGACACCACTGACATTATCCGCGACGAGCGAATTCAGTTTGATGGCAACGTCATCATTTTCCAAAAGCAACAAACTGTTCAAGCAGAACATGCGACTTTTGATGAAGCTACAGGACAATTTTTAGCGCAGGGCAACGTAGAATTAACATCAAATACAGCGACTGTTTTTGGTGAATCAATTTTTATCGATGAAAAAAACAAAAACTTTGAATTAATAAACGCGGATTACCGATTTGGTTTTAATGCAGGTCGAGGCACGGCACAGTCATTTTCAATCGAAAACAGTAACGAACTCTCCCTTGATTTAGCGACATTTACCACCTGCCCAGGCAATCAACCAAGTTGGTTGTTTTCGTCAAGTGAAATAAACATCAAGCAGGAAGAAGGTTGGGGAGAGGCATGGAATACCGTCTTTAAAGTTGGCGATGTTCCAGTTTTGTACGTACCTTATATTACGTTTCCGCTGACCGACGTTCGTAAAAGTGGTTTGTTATTCCCTGAATTTGGTAGCTCTAGTCGTTATGGTGCGTACTATGCGCAACCTATCTATTTTAACTTAGCAACAAACTACGACCTCACGTTAACACCAAAATATATGTCTCAGCGCGGTTGGCTCTTTGAAAGTAATATGCGACACCTTTCAGACGCATCTGAAAATACCATACAACTAGAGTACCTCGATAATGACCAACGTTACCCAGAGTTAGATGAACGTTACTTGGCGTTTGTTCAACATGAGTCACTATTGAATGAAAACTGGAACTTACAAGTTCAATGGACAGAATTAAGTGACGATAATTACATTAGTGAATTTAATAGTGATTACCATCATCAAGCCGATACTCATTTAAATAATTTCGCTTTTTTACGATATACAACGTCTAGTACGCAGTTAAATATATTCACACAAGACATGGTTGAACTTGGTCAGCACGATCCTTCTTACCGCATCCCACTTCAATTAGATTTAGATTGGAACGCATTAGATACTGATTATGGCGTGGGTATAAACTTACGTTCAAGCTATACGCATTTTAAAAATAGCTTCAAAGAAGAAAATAACGTGGAGCGACTTCACATTGAACCTGCAATTAGCTATAGCTACTACGAGCCTAGTTTTCAATTTGAATCAACGCTTTCATATTTAGCAACGCGCTATGATCAAGAGTTTAAAAACAGCAGCACAAATAAGACAATTGATAGAGGGGTTGGTAAGTTTCGTCTTTTAACCGGATTAAACTTTGAAAAACAAACTACCTTTTTTAACCAAAACGTAAGGCAAACACTTGAGCCAAAACTTCAATACGTTTATGTTGAAGCCTCTGAACAAGACGGCATAGGTCTTTACGACTCCCAAAAATTAAAAGAAGACTACTTTGCACTTTTCCGCGACCAAAGCTATTCAAGCGTAGATCGAATAGATGCAATGGACCAAGTAACTGTAGGTGTTTCAACGAGCATCTTCAATGAACAGAACCAAGAATTGTTTAGGTTTGGAATTGGCCAAGTTCACAAATTATCAAGAGATAATGATTTTTCGGGAACTAATGAAGAAGAAGTTGACTCAAAGCCATCGCTTGCAATCGAGGTTTTTGGCCAATTATCCGAAAACTGGCAAGTAGACGGTGGTCTTTTATATAACAGAGATGATGACAAAGTTGAAACTGGCTTTTTAGCACTTGATTATTGGATTGATGAAAATAAAAACATTCAAATTAACCAACGTTACGCTAGAGATGTAGCCGACGTCACAATTAATCAGTCTGGTTTGTTTGGCAGTTATAAGTTAAACGACAACTGGTCTGTTGCAGCCAGTTATCATTATGACTCAGAGAGAGACTTAGACTTAGATGGTTTAATTGGGTTTGAATACCGTTCATGCTGTTGGAGTATTCAAGTTTCAGCTCAAAGGCAAGTTGTACTAGATTTGAACAACCCAGATTTTAACGTAAATTCAAATGTTGATTATGAAAATGGAATCAGCATTAACTTCACTTTAAGTGGCTTAGGTGGTGATTCAGCATCAAAAATATCAAAAATGTTTTCGAACAGTATTTTTGCCTATCGCCGACCTTACTTAATTACAAAATAACGAGAATAAATATGTTTAAGAATACGCTTATTAGCGCAGTAGTAGCTCTGACCAGTTTAGTCAGCCTTGCGACTAATGCGGAGCTAAAGAGAATAGATACCGTTGCAGTAATAGTAAATGACAACGTAATCCTTGAAGGTGAAATTAAGGCAATTGTAAACGATGTTAGAGCAAAGGCCGCTCTTGCAAACCAAAGTTTACCGAGTGACAAAGCGCTTCGAGCTCAAGCAATTGATAAGTTGATTTTATCAAGTATCCAACTTCAAATGGCCGACCGAATGGGTATTCAAATAAGTGACGCCCACCTTGATTCTGTTCTGCAAAGCATTGCTGAAAGAAATAATGCTACTGTAGATGAGTTTCGTAGGGGCTTGGAATCTGAAGGCCAAAACTTTGAGCGTTATCGTGAGCAATTACGAGAAGACATTGCAATTAACGAAGTAGTTCGTGCCAATGTTCGCCGTAGGGTTAATATTTCAGAACAAGAAGTTGTCTCCTTGGTTAAGGTAATCGAGCAACAAACGAGCAAAGAAGAATATCAAATAGGCCATATTCTTATTGCTGTTGAGGGTGATGCAACACAAAGTGAAATCCAAACCCGCCGAGACGTTGCCAATAAAGTTTTAGAATTATTGAATGAAGGAAGAGACTTCAAGCAAGTCGCCATTGCTAGTTCTTCAGGCGCAAAAGCCCTAGAGGGTGGCGACTGGGGTTACATGAGTATCAACGAAATGCCATCACTGTTTTCTGAAAACGTAAAAGGTCAGCCTAAAGATTCACTCGTTGGTCCTCTGCGTTCAGGTGCCGGCTTTCACATTATAAAGGTTTTAGATGTAAGAGGTCGTGAAACGGTAGAAGTGAAAGAAGTAAAAGCACGTCACATTTTACTGCAACCGTCTATTATACTAAGTGAAGAAAAAGCAAAAAATATGCTTAATGACTTTTTAAAAGACGTTAAAGCTGGCGAGGCTGATTTTGCAGAGTTAGCAAAAGCTCATTCTGAAGATCCGGGTTCGGCGTTAAAAGGTGGTGATTTAGGCTGGGCTAACCCAGATATATATGCACCCAAATTTAAAGAGACGTTAGCTGAATTAGAAGTTGGTGAATATAGCGCACCATTTAGATCGCAGTTTGGCTGGCACGTCGTTCAACTAATAGAAACTAGAAAAGCCGACACTACCGAGCAAAACAAGAAAGATCGTGCTTATCAAATTATTTTTAAACGAAAGTTTACTGAAGAACAAGAGAGTTGGTTACGTGAAATTAGAGAACAAGCTTTTGTTGAGGTCATTACTGGTTAATGACTAATATTCCTAGAATAGCAATTACTCCGGGCGAACCAGCAGGTATAGGCCCGGACCTTGTTTTAAAAATAGCCCAACAAGATTGGCCAGCAATGTTGATCGTCCTTGCTGACAAAAATATGCTTCAAGCGCGTTCGTCACTTCTTG
>JAOHFM010000005.1 GCA_028098005.1 Psychrosphaera sp. | reverse complement strand
CTTGACGCTAAATCAAAACGATAAGCATCTAGGTGTCCACGTACTGTTTCCACAGTTTTTTGCAACTGACTTTGAATCCAGCGGTCGGCCAATGAATATTCTAGCTCTGGGCTGTTTGCTGGTAAATCGCGACCACAGTCATGCTCTTCAGTATTCATTAGAACATATCGGCTGGCATTCCATAGTTTGTTACAGAAGTTTCTATATCCTTCTAAACGCTTCATGTCCCAGCTAATGTCACGGCCAGTAGACGCTAATGCAGACAACGTAAATCGTAAAGCGTCAGTACCGCTAGACGTCATCCCTTCTGGGAATTGCTTGCGAGTGCTTTTCTCAATTTTTGCCGCTAATTGAGGTTGCATCATGTTACCAGTGCGTTTTTCAACTAACGTTTCTAATTCAATGCCGTCAATAATATCTAGTGGGTCAATTACGTTACCTTTAGATTTAGACATTTTGTCGCCGTTTTCGTCACGGATAAGACCCGTCACGTAAACTGTTTTAAATGGTACTTGTGGTTTGCCGTCTTCATCTTTAATGAAGTGCATGGTCATCATGATCATACGCGCAACCCAGAAGAAGATAATATCAAAGCCCGTTACCAATACATCGGTTGGGTGGAAGGTTTTAAGGTCTTCAATATTGTCTGGCCAACCCATAGTAGAGAAGGTCCAAAGTGCTGATGAGAACCAAGTATCAAGAACATCGTCGTCTTGTCTCAATGCAACATCATCACCTAAGTTGTTTGCTTTTCTAACTTCCGCTTCGCTAGCACCAACATATACTTTACCGTCATTGTCATACCATGCCGGGATTCTATGTCCCCACCACAATTGACGTGAAATACACCAGTCTTGTAACTCGCGCATCCACGCAAAATACATGTTTTCGTATTGCTTAGGCACAAACTCAATATCGCCATTTTGCACGGCTTCTGTGGCAACTTTAGCCATAGACTCAACACGCACGTACCATTGGTCCGTTAACATTGGTTCAATAACAACACCACCACGGTCACCATAAGGTACCGTTAGGTCATGCTCTTTAACTTCATCTAATAAACCAATTTCATCCATTGCGGCAACAATGGCTTTACGCGCTGCAAAACGCTCTAAGCCATGAAACTGCTCTGGCAGGTCCGTGCTATATACATCGCTTTCTTCGCCATTGGTATTGTAAACATTCGCTTCTTTTCGAATGTGACCAGTAAAGTCTAAAACATTGATCATAGGCAATTGATTGCGCTTACCAACTTCATAGTCATTGAAGTCGTGTGCTGGCGTAATTTTTACACAGCCAGTACCTTTTTCCATGTCTGCGTGTTCATCGCCCACAATAGGAATACGACGCGCAACAAATGGCAATTCAATGAATTTACCAATTAAGTCTTTATAACGAGGATCTTCTGGGTTTACCGCAACAGCCGTATCACCTAATAAGGTTTCTGGACGTGTAGTAGCAACTACTAAGTGGTCTTTGCCATCCGCTGTTTTTTGACCATCAGCCAATGGATAACGGAAGTGCCACATATGGCCTTTTTTATCTTTATTTTCAACTTCTAAATCAGAAATCGCCGTTTGTAGTTTTGGATCCCAGTTTACAAGTCGTTTACCACGATAAATTAAATCGTCGTTGTATAAATCAACAAATACTTTTTCAACTGCTTTTGATAGGCCAGGGTCCATTGTAAAACGTTCACGTTCCCAATCTACTGAGTTGCCTAGTCGACGCATCTGCTTAGTAATATTACCGCCAGACTCGCCTTTCCACTCCCATACTTTATCAATGAACGACTCACGTCCCATTTCAGTACGAGTTGGTTTGTTTTCTGCCGCAAGTTTACGCTCGACAACCATTTGAGTTGCGATACCAGCGTGGTCAGTACCTACTTGCCATAATGTATTAAAACCATCCATGCGTTTGTATCGAGTTAACGCGTCCATAATCGTGTGTTGGAATGCGTGTCCCATATGCAAACTACCAGTGACATTTGGTGGTGGAATAACAATACTGTAGCTGTCACCTTCGCCACTTGGCTTAAAGTAACCTTTGTTTTCCCATTCTTGATATAGGGTTTGTTCGATGTCGCTTGGATTATAGGTTTTATCCATTTTAAGAAGAGCCTTGAATTATTTTGATTCGATTAAACGATTGAGTCAGGGATAGGCGAGGTCGTGATTTCAAAACCTGCTTGCTTAAGTGTTTTATAACGTTCGCGTGCTGCGGCTTTACCAACATCATCAGCTGGCACAAAGTCGTGCCACTCAGTTATCCCTTTTAACTGCTGATAAAAATCAGGAATGTGATTGTTCGTATTTACAAAACACTGGCGGCGCTGGGGGCTTGGCTGCCAATTTATTTCTACCGGAGTGCCGTAATGTGGGCCTTCTCCTGGTAAATTATGAGGTATGAAGCGGTTTGCTTCAAATTGCCATAGCCACTCATCGAGTTGATGAGCATGATCTTGATCTTGCGCGCCTAACAACACTTTTTTGTGTTGTCGATATAAGTCTGCCGTTAGAACACAGGCATAATGCCAGTGAGGCAATATATTTTTGGCTTCATCGGTTTGAGGCAAACTATGTTTGTCTGACAACAACCAAAAAATTACGTTCATAACGGCCCAACTTTATAAATTATAAAAACGATTGAGCTTATTGCTCAACCGCGATACCTGCACGGTTCATTAAGAACTGTGTAAGCATAGGAACTGGACGACCGGTTGCCCCTTTATTAGGACCTCCGCTTACCCAAGCTGTTCCTGCAATATCTAAGTGTGCCCAGTTGTACTTCTTAGTAAATCTAGACAAGAAACATGCAGCGGTAATGGTTCCCGCATCTCGACCACCTAAGTTAGTAAAGTCTGCAAACGGACTTTCTAATTGGTCTTGATACTCATCCCATAATGGTAAACGCCAAGCTCTATCACCAGATTGCTCTGATGCATTTAGTAGCTCGTGTGCTAACGGGTTATGACTACTTAATAATCCAGTTGCGTGTTTGCCTAGTGCAACAACACATGCACCCGTTAACGTAGCAACATCAATTACCAATTCAGGGTCATAACGCTCAACATAAGTTAACGCATCACATAACACTAAACGCCCTTCTGCATCGGTATTCAACACTTCCACGGTTTTACCAGACATTGTTGTTAAAACGTCACCTGGACGGTATGCATTTGAACTTGGCATATTTTCACAGCCTGCCAAAATACCAACAACATTTAACGGTAGACCTAATTCTACTAGTGAACGCATTGCGCCCAAAACACCAGCAGCGCCACCCATGTCATATTTCATTTCGTCCATTTGAGCAGATGGTTTAATTGAAATACCGCCTGAGTCAAATGTTAAACCTTTACCAACAAGAACGATGGGTGCATCGCCTTCATTGCCGCCTTTGTAGTCAATAATGGTCATTATAGACTCATTCTCGCTGCCACGGCCAACCGCTAAGTAGGAGTTCATTCCTAGTTCAGCCATTTCTTTTTCACCAACGGTTGAAACACTAACGTTATCAAACTCTTCTAGTGTTTTACCTTGGTCAGCTAAATATGCTGGATTACATATATTTGGTGGCATATTGGCAACATCACGGCACATTTTTGAACCGTTTGAGATTGCTAAACTATGTTCAATGGCAGACTCGCCTAACGCTAATTCACGACGCGTAGGTACATTAAATACAAGTTTACGAAGTGGACGACGCGCTTCATCTTTTTTGCTTTTAAGCTGGTTAAAGCTATAAAGACTATGCATAGTTGCTTCAACTGCTTGTCTTACTTTCCAATACGTATCTCTGCCTTTTACGTGCATTTCAGTTAAGAAACAAACCGACTCCATTGAGCCCGTTTCGTTTAATGTATCTATGGTTTTCTTAATGATTTGACGATATTGACGTTCGTTTAATTCACGCTCTTTACCACAACCTACTAATAATACACGTTCGCTAAGAACGTTAGGTACATGATGTAACAATAGAACTTGACCAGGTTTGCCTTCTAAATCGCCACGACGCAAAAGGTTACTAATATATCCTTCACTAATTTGATCTAACTGTTCCGCTACCGGAGAAAGTCGACGAGGTTCGTAAACACCTACAACAATGCATGCACTGCGTTGTTTTTCGGGACTGCCGCTTTTTACACTAAATTCCATGATCTCTCCAAAAACATAAGTGAACCTTTAATATTCCACTTAAATTTAAAATTTTTATCGGTGTTTCACTGATTTACCATTATAATCTAGCCTTGCACAAAAGTTTAAGTCTAGAAAAGGCTTGTTGTCCGATTGTTATAGCATGAGTTTAGCCTGCTATAAAAAAGATTTCTTGTGAAAATAAGAAGTTTACTCAAAAATCGGCATTATTCCAGTAAAAGTACAAGTTTTATAAGGTTTGTGAGTGATAATTTTACGTTATTTAACGGCAGAAATTTTTAAGTCTCAGTTTGCGGTTTTTATTGTTCTTATGAGTATATTCATGAGTCAAACGTTTGTTCGTGTTTTAGCCGATGCAACAGAAGGTAAAATCCCCGGTTATCTAGTAGCATCAATCATTGGTTTACGTTTTCCTCAACTTGCCGCTGTAATACTCCCTTTGAGTGTTTTTTTAGGCGTTATGTTAGCCTACGGTCGACTTTACGCAGACCAAGAAATGAGTGTTTTAAAAGCGTGCGGAGTTTCTGAGTGGTACGTTGCTAGAGTTGCACTTTTATTTGCCACAATTATGGCTCTAATTGGTGGTTCTATAACCCTTTATTTAGCCCCTGCATCAGCCGAGTATGAATATCAAGTCCGCGAAAATGCGGCGGCAGAAGGCGTCTTATCTACCCTAACTGCAGGTCGCTTTCAAAAAGCTGGCAAAGGCGATTCTGTCGTTTTTGTTCACGACATAGAACGTAGTACATCGGATATGAAAAAAGTATTTGTAGCGCAAGCCGGTGAGTCAGGAGTAGAAAGCGTTGTTTTTGCGCAATCAGGAAAGTTACAAGATTTACCAAGCGGTCAACAGGATCTTATTTTGTCTTCGGGTCATCGATATAACTTTAACGACAATTCAGAATTGCAGAGACTCAACTTTTCTAAATATCAAATACTAATGGAAGAACAAGCCGTTGAGCGCAGAAGTAGAAATTTAGCGGCTCAAAGTACGCTCGAGCTAATCAATACAAACGATATAGAGGCTCAAGCTGAATTCCAATGGCGAATTGCTATTCCATTAACGATTCCTATCTTAGCCTTAATCGCAGTTCCTTTAAGCTCTGTAAATCCAAGACAAGGTCGGTTTGGAAAAATATTACCTGGGTTAGTTATCTTTTTCGCCTATTACATTCTTCTTTTATTAGCCAAGTCAGCGTTGGAAGATGGAAAGATCCCACTTTCCGTCGGCCTTTGGTGGATACATATTATTGGTCTCTTTACAGCAACATTATTACTCATGAAAGACCGCTCTAGCGGAGGCAAACTGAGGCAATTTTGGTTAGCAAGTAAAACAAAACAAAGTAAGGAAGCTAGTTAATGTTAGGCATGTCAATTATAGAGCGTTATGTGGGCAGAACGGTTATTAGCTCTATTATGGTTACCTTAGGTGTACTCGTTGGAATTAGTTCTCTTTTTCGGTTTATTGAGCAACTAAAGTACATAGGAAGGGCCGATTTCACTGCCGTTACTGCCGCTCTATATGCTCTTTTTCTTGTTCCGCAAGACTTTGAAGCGTTTTTCCCTATGGCAGCTATGATTGGTGGTTTAGTTGGATTAGGTGCGTTAGCTTCTAGTTCAGAGCTAGTAGTAATGCAGGCCGTTGGATTGTCTAAAGGGAATGTGGTTGGTGCTGTATTAAAAACAAGTACGGTGCTAATCCTCGCTATGATGGTTTTTTCTGAGTGGGGTGTTCCAGCGTCGATAAAAAAAGCAAATGAATTAAAAACTCAGGCAATAAGTGGTGGTGACATTTATGCTGCAGACAAAGGAATATGGGCTAAAGAGTCTGATACCTTTATTAATATAAAAGAAGTTACAGAAGGTGGTGAATTACTTGGTGTTTCTGTTTTTGACTTCGACAGTGACTTAAAGCTCACGAGGCAACTAAAGGCTGAAGCTGGCACTTTTGAGAATGGTCAATGGATATTGACCAATGTAGAGGTTAAACACTGGAACGAAAGAAGCATCACGTCATCCTTCAAAGAGGTGCTTCCTTGGCCTACTGAACTTGCGCCGAACAAGCTTGGTATTGTTTCAGTAAAACCGGAAAGAATGGCACTGTCAGAATTAACTGACTACCTCAATTATTTAAACAAAAACGGCCAAAATGCGAGCCGATATGAATTGGCTTTTTGGCGAAAGATTTTCCAGCCTTTTAATGTTGCAGTCATGCTTTTGTTGGCCCTGTCATTTATATTTGGGCCATTACGTTCGGTTACAATGGGCGCGAGAATTATTCTAGGTATATTAACAGGGTTTTCATTCTTTCTAGTGGACAAAGTATTCGGCTCAATGGCGTTAGTTTATGAACTACCTGCAATGCTAGGTGCTTTTGCACCAACTTTAGTATTTTTCTTAATATCCATACACTTGTTAACTAAAAAGCAAAAGTAATTTATCTTTTAAGCCGAAGGTAAGGCTAAATTTTATCTTCGGCACTTCACTAGTAAACGTTGGCTAGGGTTCATTCGGATCTTCAACACCACGCAAGTATATTTGCTTATTTTGCTCTTTGGTTAATACAATCATTTCCGTTTTTGTTAATCTATCCTGTAAAGAAAGTTTTTCTTTAAAGCCTATTAAAACTAAAACATTACCCAAACCCAATAGTGAAAATGCAGCTCTTTTAAATGATCTTGATAACTCTAACGGCTTTCCATCTAGACGTTGAAGCTTAAGTCGCCAAGCTCTCATGCCAATCGTTTGTCCACCATCATGCCAAAACCAAGCATAGAAAAACCAAACCCATAAAAGTAGTTCAATTTGAAACCAAGTTTGAGCGTTCAAATATTCTGAGGGGTCAGAATAGTTCGATAAATCAAATAAACCATAATCGGCACCGTATGACACCATAACTAGATTTACAATTGTTACTAACATTGATAACGCGATGACGGCTAACCAGTCATACACCATTGCCGCTAATCGTTTAAAAAAACTTGCTCTATTATTTGTTTCCAAATCTGTTTTACCTAAAAACCTGTCATCGTCATTTAAGTGTATCAATAAAGCATATTTGCAAAAACCTTTTATTCAAGTTGCATAATATCTATTCGATTAAACATCTAATCTCACAAATAACTTGCATGTCAATTTAGGGTAGTTATAATTCCTGCGCTTAGAGACGGCGCATTTTAAATTATGTAAGTGATTTATATAGCTCCTGAATTTAAAGCCTCTAAATAACTCGATATTTACGTTATCAGAGTCAGCAAAAAAGTAGTACTGCCGGTGTGGTGAAATTGGTAGACACGACGGATTCAAAATCCGTTTCCTTCGGGAGTGGCGGTTCAAGTCCGCCCACCGGTACCACTTTTTTGCATATCAAACCGACACCCTGTCGGTTTTTTTATATCTGCAAGTCAGTGTTCAATTTAACACTTAATACTTTAGTCACATTCCCAAATTCAAGATATTAAAAGCTTTAGGCTTAATTTGTAAACAAATGTAAATACGGATTAGTTTTTGTTTACAAGGGTAATTAAGTCCAACTAGTATGGCTTTCGATGAATTGATAAAAAGAGATATGATGACTTCAAAGGAATCACCAAAGCTAGAAGTTTTGTTGTTAGCGAAACCCTCTACTGCAGCAACACCACTTGTTAAAAATTTTACACCGTTACTAGAAACTTGCGGCTTAAAGTCAAAAATAATTAGTACTTTGCCTGAAGAGAAAAGTCTGCAGCACTTCAACATGTTATTCATCGATGTTTCGGGCCAAAGCTGGGGTGGCAAAATCCCTAAAGAAATAGCTGACGTGACAAAAAACATTAGAGTTGTGTTATTCAACGTACCTTGTGACACCCTCTGTGAGAAGCAGTTGCTTCTAACAGGAATAGATGGCGTTTTTTATTTAGCGGATCGTCCTGATATAGTTTTGAGAGGATTAATTCAACTTCAAAAGGGTGAACGTTGGTTTAAACGAGAAACGATGAATGAGGCTATCTCCGAGTTGTTACAGGGTGTTAGCAGTTCTAACAAACAAGAGTTACCGAACGCTTGTTTCACTAATTTAACTCGACGTGAAAATGCTATCATTAAGCTCGTTTCATTAGGCGCTAAAAACCAGGAGATTGCAGATCAGTTACATATAAGCCCTAACACGGTTAAAACCCATCTTTATAGTATTTTCCGTAAGACCGACTCTAGAAATAGAGTGGAGTTGATTACTCTAAGTCAACAAGTTAGCAGCAATTAAATTCTTTGCTACTAACTTTTGGACAGGTTTCAATTAACTGTTTACTTGCGAGCGCCAAACATTCTTCTCAATTCCCTTTAAAACAAGTTCTGTAATCGCTTTTTCAACCGTTTGTTTCACACAGATATGCATTGGTTCGTTGGTACTGTAACCCCCCTCTGCCTCTGCTAATCGCTTAAAACTAACATACCTAAAAAAGCCAGCTCTTATTTCTTTGCTTAGTACTTTTTTTGAGGTAGAAACAGACACTAACACCTGGCCTGTTCTTACATCAACGGCACGCATATAAATAGAAATTAAATCTTCTCTATACAGTTCAGAAGCCCCAATACCAAAATATTCAGCACCAAAGCCGCCCGTTTTTATATTCGAGTCGTAGCTTATGATCCCACCTTCAATTAAAATTTTTGATGTTGTAAGAGGTGGTAACTCTTTTCCTGTATCGCCCAACTTCTTACTTTCTTGTAAGGCTGCTCGAATAATTTTTCGCTCAGTTAAAATATTTTGTAAACCCTCACGCTCAACGGGTAAAAACCAATCTGAGTCGCTCAAAGCTTGCATTAAAATAGAAGTAGCGCCTTGCGTAACGGCTGTTGAAAACGAGCTGCCGTTATCTTGAGGTTTATACTGACCGGTTTGATCACGAAATGAATAGACAGATACGGGTATGACACCCATAGGCTTCGGTAGCGCTTTCAGTTCCGCAAACGACTCGGTTTCAACTTCTTTTATTGCTACGGTTTGATTTGGTGGTACAAGATTATTAAGTGTTGAACAACCGGTTAAGGCTAATGCAAAACTAAGGGTTATTAACTGCTTCATAATATTACCCAAACCTTGGAATTTCTATAATTGTTATTTCGCCAGTTACGCTATTCGTAACTGATATTGTAATTGTATCTGCGTTTGTAGTAATGACCTCTATAATATGATCTCCACTAGTAAAAATAGAGTCTTGATCAAGTAGGCTAGGTTCACAGGTTGTATCTGCAGGATCACACGTTTCGCCAAAAGACAGATCCGTTATTTCCCGTACTAGTTTGTTGATGTAAGCTCGTTCTAACGACGCTTGAAAACGGTCTGCATAGGACTGCTGAACTACTGGAGCCTTATGTGTATTTTGCGCTTGAGCTTTACTTAATAAAAAACTTCCGTTTAATGGATTACCGCCAAAACTTGGGTTAACCGGCTTATAAATTAAGTCTGACGCAATGCTTAAGCTTGGAAGAAGAGTTAAATATATAAAAATTAGTGGTTTAAACTTCACAATTACCATCCATCATTGGCTAAATCGGGGTTGTTCTGAGTAAATTGGCTAGCGGCCATTGCTTCTAAAAGAGCAAACACTGCTCTTTCAACTTGGTTATTTATTGGTTGCTGTCTACGTCCCATGTATGTAACTACAATAACATCATTATTTAAATATACCGATAATTTAGTGCCAGATCTTGGGATCACTTGCTCTTTAATTTGTACATTAAAACCTGAAGTACTGGGAATGTCTCGCCAAAATTGACTAAACTGATGTGAAAATTCTCGCCCTTGTCGGCTAATAGTATTGTCGATTAGTAATCCACCTATTTCAATTTCTTCTGAAAAAGACTCTAGCGGTAAAACCATCAAAATAATAAGAAGGAATTTTTTTAACATATTTGAATATTAGATAAATTAAGGGGCTTAAAAAAGCCCCTTTCAATGGAGTTAATAATAACTCTATTCTTGCACGATTACTGCTGTATTCCAATCACCTACTTGTGTGATATCAATTGAGCCGCCCAAGCTAATAACCGAGCCTTCAACTAAGTTACCATTGCCCTGCTGTGAAATGCTCAGGTTAATTTGGTCGCCACCTACTAGCATTGGTGAACCACCAGCTCCTGTAATCATGTTCTCATCACCAATTTGCTCAATGTTAAGCGCATGTGAGCTACCTTCTAGCAAGATGTCTAATGAGTTCAAGTCACCGTCTTGTAGGATATCAACTGAGTTTGCGTTGCTATCTAGAATAGTACTAACACTTACAAACAAATCGTTTTGATCACCCATTTGTGCAATGTCGAAGTCACTATTATCAGTCATTAGCTCTTGGTTTTCTGCTGATGCTTCAACTATTGACGTGTTTTCAAAACCTGATTGTGTGATATTTACATCGTTACCAAAACCATTGAAGTTAACCAAATGTGAGCGGTTAAGATCACCGACCTGGTTTACAGAAAATTCATTTTCCGCACCTAGAGCACCAATGTATGAATCGTTTGCAACACCATTTTGTGTAGATGTAAATTCGTTTCCATCACCTATAACATCCATTTGAGATACGTTACTTTCACCGTTTTGCGTAACGTCCATTTCATTGTCGTTACCTAAGTAAATGCCGAACGTCACAGTGTTTGATACGCCTTCTTGGTCAATACCGATTTCGTTATCATCGCCAGATATTGCGCCTAATTGAGCTTGGTGAGTGTCACCCTCTTGTTCGATTTCAATCTCGTTACCACTTCCCGCTAACTCATCGATTCTTGCAACTGAGTAGAAACCGTCTTGTGATATTTCAAGAACATTATCATCACCAGAAACTTGTATCATTAAAGATTCGTTCCAATCTCCAATTTGAGTCGTTTCTACTACATTTCCAGAGCCAACCAGTGAGTTATTAACAGACCAGTTACCACCGCCATCTTGCGTTGTTTCAATAAGGTTACCATCGCCTGTTACATTATTTATTGACTCATTGAAATAACCAATAAAACCATCACCGCTTTGAGCAACAGAAGCCACATTATCGCTACCAACCAAAGAGGTTTCCGTCGCATTTGACGTACCTAGTTGGTCAACCGATTGTATGTTCATATCGCCAATGCTTGATAAGTTTGCGATGTTCGATTCGCCGTCCTGGTTTACTAATGTTAAGTTACCTTCACCTTCAATAAGGATATTGATGCCGTTTACATCACCAACTTGCATAAGCTCTAGGTCATTTCCAAATTCAGAGCCAACTGCTGAGATTTGCTCAACAATGATAGAATTGCCAATTGCATTTGTCTGAAAATCACTGTTCACACGAGCAACAGGTTCTGATTTAACATCGTCTTGTGCATACGCAGCTTGAGTACCAAGTGCCATAACAACAGCACAAGCAATAATTGATTTATTAATTTTCATGTTTCTTCCTCCGGCTCTATCAATATTGAGTAATATTAACGACCATATCGCTTCCGATTTGATGAACAGTAAAGGTTTGTTCACCGGTTTGTTTTATATTTGCTAAATTGGCATTGCCATCTTGAATGACCTCTGCAAAGTTACTGTTACCAAGCTGTTCTAAGTTAATAATATTATTATTTCCAACTTGGCTGAGATTTGCATTGTTATACATGCCATTTTGCAAAACATTTAATGTGTTTCCCGCGTCTGCCATTTGGCTCACGGTTGTTTCGTTATATATTCCGTACTGAGTAAGAACCAACTGACTAACCTGTTGATTAGCGTTGGTAATGCTTACTCTGCTAGTAAGACTTAAGGACAGTGAAGAATCTTTTAGGTCAGTGCCTGATAACAAATCGTTAGAGTTGCAAACATTAGAAAAACTCGCAAACACAAACCCAACTAGAAGGCAGTGACTTCTAATTCCGCTTATCAATTTTGATTTATTTTTCTTATTAGTTTTCATTTAACTCGCCATCAAACATCTCGTTGCTCATTTACAGTAGTATCTTTAAATTTTGATTACTATCGCCCTAAAGTCTTATAAAGAAAAAAGCTCATAATTTCAGCTAACTACATAAAAATTCATTTGGTACAGGGCGAGTATAGGGATAGTACAGGAGCGAATTGGAAGCAAACATCAACAAGTTCTGGTAAAAAAGTATTAGTTTTAACTTTCCACCGCAAAACATTAGAACTACTAAAAAAGGATTACTTTGCCCCCGCCAAACCCAATAACTTACGACTTAATTCTCATTTTTAAAATAATGTTAGGAGTTTTTGCTAATTTTTAGCTAAGGTTAATGCGTTATATATTTTTAGTCAGTAGTACTTATAGAGAATCAGTGAAGAATCTAACTTTTAAATTCAAAGAAGTTGCACTTTGAATTATTAAAACCTAGAAGTGGATTCTTAAAATGAAATTAAAATTAACTGCATTATCACTAGCTATGCTGCCAGCAATGGCGACAGCATCAGTAGAACATAAAGTTGAGAACAATAACGCTTACAAAGCGGATTCTGTAATTGTTGTATACAAAGACTCAGCTTCCAAACTTCATAGAAAGTCAGTGCGTAGCCAATTAGGCGCTAAGATTTCTGACTTAAACAACGACGAAGTGGACGACCGCTACCGTAATATTATGAACGGACGTGTTGCTCAGTATTCGTTAAAAGGCTTAACGGTAAAAGAAGCCATTGCAAAACTTAATAAAAACTCTTCAGTTTTATATGCGGAGCCAGATTACATTTTACATGCAGCTGGTACACCAGACGACGAGCGCTATTCTGAACTTTGGGGCATGAATAACACTGGCCAAACAGGTGGAACAGCGGACGCAGATATAGATGCACCTGAAGCTTGGGATATTTCTATAGGTAGCAGAGACGTAGTAATAGGTGTAATAGACTCTGGTGTTGATCATACTCATCCAGACTTAGCTGCTAACATGTGGGTTAACCCAGGTGAAATTGCTGGCGATGGCATTGATAACGACGGTAATGGTTACGTTGATGACGTACATGGTATTAATGCTATTACAGGTAGCGGTGATCCAATGGATGACAACGGCCATGGTACTCACGTAGCCGGTACTATAGGCGCTACTGGTAATAATGGTGAAGGAGTTGTTGGTGTTAACCACGAAGTTTCTATCATTGGCTGTAAGTTCCTTGATGCGTCAGGTTCAGGCTCGTCATCAGATGCTTTAGAGTGTGTTGACTACTTTGTTGCATTAAAAAACAACGGTGTTAACGTTAAAGCAACCAATAACAGTTGGGGTGGCGGCGGTTTTAGCCAAGCAATGTTTGATGGTTTGACGGTTTCTGAAGAAGCAAATATTCTATTCTTAGCGGCCGCTGGTAATGATGCGTATGATAATGATGCAACAGCAAGCTACCCTTCTGGTTATTCACTTGACTCTATTGTTGCAGTAGCAAGTACTACTCATACAGATGGAATGTCTAGTTTTTCTCAGTGGGGTTTAACTACTGTTGATTTAGGCGCACCAGGTTCAGCTATTTTATCTACAGTTCCAGGTGGTGGTTATTCATCATTTTCAGGTACATCGATGGCTACACCACATGTTGCAGGCGCTGCAGCATTAGCATGGTCTGTTAATCCTGAATTAAGTGCTGCTGAAATGAAAGCATTGCTAATGAATTCGGGCGACGATAACGCTGCACTGCTAGGTAAAACGGTGTCAGGCAAGCGCTTAAATGTGCACAACGCATTACTCGATGCAGATCCTGAACCAAGCTTTACCTTAAATGTTGCTCCAGCTAATCAGACTGTAGTAGCTGGCGAAACAGCAACTTACTCATTCGATGTAGGCTCAATAGCTGATTGGGACGGTGTAGTAAGTTTAACGCTTGATGATTCACTTGGTGGTGCTTTCTTATCAACAGATACAGTTACCCCAGGTCAAAGCTTCGTACTATCTGTACCGACTACAGATGAAACTAATTGGGGTGATTACAGCTTTACAATAACAGCTACTAGCGGTGATATTGTTAAGTCAAAACGAGTTGAATTATACGTAGAGCCTCAAGGATTAGTAGACGTTACTTATAGCAATAATGTTTCTGTTGATATTCCAGATAATACTCCTGAAGGAATAACATCTGTTATCTCAGTTGCAGATCCTTTAACTGTATTTGGTAGCAGCAGCTACATAAATATCACGCACACATACATTGCTGACTTAATAATAACGTTAACGTCTCCTTCTGGTACTGCAGTTGTATTGCACAACTCAGCTGGCGGTAGCGCTGATGATATCGATCAAAGCTTTGCTACAGACGCCTTCAACGGTGAAGTGGCAACAGGTGATTGGACTCTAAGTGTTTCTGACAATTATGCTGCGGATGTTGGCACATTGAACAATTGGTCAATGACAATTTCTGGTTTAGGAGAAGTTTTACCTGCTGCCCCTCAAGCAGACTTCTCTTCTGAAGTATCTGGGTTGACGGTGATGTTTGCAGATATGAGCTCTGATGCTAACAACGATATTGTTAGCTGGGCATGGGACTTTGGAGATGGTTCTTCTTCTTCAGAGCAAAACCCAGCTCACACATATGCTGATGCAGGAGCTTATGATGTAACACTTACAGTGACAGATGCGACTGGTGAATCAGATACATTTACTGCGTCAGTTACTGTTTCAACGGATGTCATTACCGCTGAAATAAAACGCGCTTATTTGACACGATTTGGCAGCCTACGTGTAGACTTCTCATATGATGGAAGCACTGCAGAAATGGTCGACGTTTACCGTAACGGAGTACTATACGATACAGTTTCTAATACTGGAATCTATAGAGACCGTGAACGCAGAGCTACAGGTACATCGTTTACATACAAAGTATGTAACGCTGGCACTCCAGCTTGTTCAAACGAAGTAACAGCTAGTTTTTAATCATTGATGCCTTGACCTGAGGCATAGATTAAAAAAATAAAGCCCTGGATTTTTACTTTATGTAATTTGGGGCTTTTTATTTCTACTCTAATTACTAACTTATCACTAGCTTATCGCTAAATTAAATCTTCTACCTCGCTACAAATCACAAATTATGGGTCTACACTTTTTATAACTAAAGTATTCAATTGCCAAGATATAGACTTTTATGAATAAAAAAAATTTAGAAATAATTGATGAGGAAGTTAAGTTTTTAGACACCGAAGAGTTGGTCTCTACGACAGACCTGCGTGGTGTCATTACCTATGCAAATGATGCATTTTGTCGTGTGGCCGGTTTTGAGCATGATGAATTAGTTGGCAAAAATCACAACATTGTAAGGCACCCTGATATGCCCAAGGAGGCGTTTGCAGATCTATGGACCAATATTCAATCTGGACGTTCGTGGCGTGGTGCAGTTAAAAATAGATGCAAAGATGGTCGTTATTATTGGGTTGACGCATTTGTAACGCCTATTTATGAAAATGAACAAGTTGTTGGGTATCAATCAGTACGAACCAACCTAACCTCTGAACTAAAAAACAATGCGATTTCAGCATATGAGAAATTAAAAGCAGGCAAATCCGTTACTCGTTGGACAGATAGTTATAAATCTAAGGTCGTTCTTTTTGCACTATTGACAATACTTTTTGCTTATTTAACTACGGTACAACCACTCTTCTTACTTGGTTTTATCATTAGTCCATTTTTGGCATTCAAAACTGAATTGATAGACTTACCGAAACAAAGTGAGGCCATTAAAGCTAAGTCAGATAGTATTTCCCGCTTAGTTTATTGTGGAAACGACACTTTAAGTCCATTTAAGTTTCAGAACAAAATACTTCAAGGAAAAGTTAAAACCATACTAGGACGAGTCGTAGATAATAGTGGCGAGTTAAGTAAAAAAACAATTGATTTAAAACAAGCAGCAAATGAGTCAAAAGACGGAGTTGAGCGTGAAACAGAGGAACTTCACCTAGTGGCTACGGCTGTTGAAGAAATGGTAGCAACAATTGAAGAAGTTGCAAAAAATACCACAAGTACAAATGACAAAGTTAAGTTTGCCCATAAAAACTGTGAAACAGCTAGCTCAGTCATGGGCGAAACAATGGTACAAGTGAATAGCCTTGCTGTTGAGGTTTCTAAATCCGCAAACTCAGCAGCAGAACTTGCAAATGAAGCAGAAAAAATTGGCGATATAATGCAAGAAATTCAAGGAATTGCTGACCAAACTAATTTACTAGCCCTTAATGCCGCTATTGAAGCAGCTCGTGCTGGAGAACATGGACGAGGCTTTTCTGTGGTGGCTGATGAAGTTCGAGCTTTATCTAGTCGTACTCATGGCGCAACTGAACAAATTCAAAAATCTATTTCAGAGATTCAGTCAGTTTTACTTTCATGGTCTGACATGATGGATAAAGGTAAAGATTCAGCTGAAGTTTGTGTTTTAAAAGCAGAGCAATCTCAAAAAATGGTACAGGATGTTTATCAATCCATTGCTGAAATTGCTGATTTAGCAATTCAGATATCTACTGCAACAGAAGAGCAAAGCTTAGTTTCGCAAGAGATTAGCCAAAATATAATAAATATCAGTGATGCGTCTCAGAACAACTTGGATCAAGCTGAGTCTGTCTTAAATTCAAGCTCAGAAATAGCTAACCGCACCGACAAACTATCGTCTATGGTATTGACCTTCAAAGAGTGATTTACAAACAGGAAGCATTGGGGATTGTATAGTAGGCAACATAAAGGCCATTCCTAATGGCTTTTATTCATATTATAATGCCCTTCTATTTTTCAGTGGATGCAGCAAACAATGAATCGAAAGAAAAAGATTAATGAAACTTTGAAGCGCAAGGCAAAAAAACGAAATGAAAAGCGCAATCCAAAGAAAAAAGAGAAATACGTGAGTAAGGCTGACCGAGCCGAATTGGCCAAAAGTGTTGACGCTTCTTTAGACTCTAATGTAAAAGAGGTTAATTAACAAAGCGAAGCACTTTGTAGCGCTTCGCTTGTACGGATTGCAATTTATACAAATTTACCTTTTTGCAGTTTCACTCTCTATGGCTCAACGACTACAGTATCGATTACATGAATAATACCGTTTGTAGTGTATATATCTGTTATCACAACAGCAGCACCACCAAACAATAATGTTCTAGTATTTGTATCGATAGACACGTTAACGCTGTTACCGGATACCGTTTCAACAGACGTTCCATTTGCTGCGTATGCGCTAATTGAATTCACTTCAGCGGCAATAACATGCTGCAGTAACACCTCTGTTAGCGCGTCGTTGTCGGCTAATAAGGCATCTAATTCAGCGCTATCAATTTTATCAAACGCATTGTTTGTTGGTGCGAATACTGTAAAACTAGCCTCTTCATTTGATAGCGTGTCTACTAAATCAGCTTGAGTTAGAGCATCTACTAATGTGGTAAACCGTTCGTCAGCTATTGCAACTTCAGTGATATTACTGGTTGGCGTGCCACGCTCTGAAGGTGGCATAAGCACTGTATCAATGGCGTGGATCAAGCCATTATCTGCCATTACATCGGTGGTTATTACAACCGAATTGTTAACATATAAAGTGGAATCCACATATGACAATGCCAATTTTTGAGTGTTCGCAGTGGCAATCTCATTTATGTCTGACTGAGCAGCCGTAACTGCTGCGTCTGACATAACTTTACCGGCTAAAACATGATACAAGAGAACATTTGATAGTGCTTCAGGATCAGCAAGTAAGCTTTCAAGCTGGCCTTCTGGTAATTTATCGAAAGCTGCATTTGTAGGTGCGAATACTGTGTAATCAGTCCCTAAATCTGCTAGTACTAAATCTAACTCAGTTGCTTCTAATGCCGCCACAAGTGTAGTGAAGTTGTCATTGCCTCTCGCTACATCAACTAAGCTAACAGGTGGAGCTGGTAGCTCAACTGAACCAATTACAACAGCATCAATTATGTGGACGATACCATTTGACGCATATACATCACTCGTTGTTACATTAGCACCACCAAAGGTAATTAAGTCTGAAGAAGTATTAATACCTATATTTATTTGTGCTTCTGAAGCAGTTTCAACTTCCGTTCCGTTTAGAGCGTAGGCACTTATTGAATTAACCTCCGACGTTACAACATGCTGCAATAAGATAGCGGTAAGCACGTCTGGGTTATCTAATAGTAGCGCTAACGTAGCTTCATCTATAGCGGCAAACGCCTCATCGGTTGGGGCGAAAACCGTGAACGTAGCATCTGCATTTTGCAGAACCACATCCAAGTCTGTCGCCTCTAATACTGATAGCAATGTTGTAAAGTTCCCAGCCGCCGTTGCAGTTTCGATAATGTTGTCTACTGGTTCACCTTTTGCTTTGGGTGGCATTAACACTGCGTCAATGACGTGAATAATACCATTGTCAGTTTCAATATCTGTTGCCGTCACCGTAACTGCATTTACAAGTAAGCTATTGCCATCAAGAGATAAACCAACTCGACTACCATTAACTGTCTCGACGGTGGTTCCTGCAGCGGCAATTGCATCTGATGAATTCACGTCACCACTTATGACGTGATAAGTCAGTATATTTGTTAGCGTGTCAGTGTCATTGAGTAAGTCATTAATTGTACTATCACCAAGCAATGCAAAGGCATCGTCTGTT
Organism: Psychrosphaera sp.; assembly: GCA_028098005.1. Next base: position 38,923 of record JAOHFM010000005.1, on the reverse strand, counting down.
GGCGCAAATACGGTAAATCGACTGTTAGGGTCTGATAGTGTCACATCGAGACCCGTTGTTTGGAGGGCTGTTACTAACGTAGTGAAATTACCATTTGCCACGGCAACATCAACAATGGTGGACATCGAATCATCATCGTCGTTGTCGCTGCACGCTTGAATAAAAAACATACTACAAATTATTAGGAGTAGAGCTTTAATTTTTATCACTTTAAAAATCCTTATTGCGTTATTAGTTCATTTTTTACGCAGTTGTTTTTTAAAGCGATCAGTTTTTCAATTAAAAATATATTTCTATAACACAGTAAACTAATGTCAGTTTTAATACGTATAAAAACCCTAGGCTTGAGATAAAATTGCACTCACCTTATCTTTACTCATGGGTTTATACATAAAATAACCTTGGCCTATGTCGCACCCTCGGTGCTGCAAAAACGACATAGAAGACTGATTCTCAATTCCTTCAGCAACAACCTTTAAGCCTAAGTTATGCCCTAAGTTGATTATACTGTCGGCAATAGCTGCGTTGTGTGGTTGATTGCTTAAGTCCAATATAAAAGACTTATCTATTTTTAGAATATCTATCGGTAGTTCATGTAAATACTGCAACGACGAATATCCCGTTCCAAAATCATCCACCGCAACACTTACACCAAAATCCCGAAGCTTTTGCAAAATACTTTTCACCAATGAAATATTGTCTAAAAACAACGACTCCGTTATTTCTATTTCTATAGCACTCGGCGGGATGCCATACTTGTTAATGGTCATTTTAATCTGTTCAATTAGGCGTTTGTTTCGAAACTCAACTGGCGAAACATTTACTGCGATAGGCATTAAACCATATCCTTGATCCACCCAATACTTTGCGTCAGAACACGCTTGATCAAGCACCCAAAGGCCAATGTCATTAATTAATCCGGTTTGTTCTGCAACAGGTATAAAAACATCAGGCGCGTTGCTAACTTCTGTCTGATTCCACCTTAGCAGTGCTTCAAAACCTATGATTCTATTCGTTTTAAGGTCTACTTTAGGTTGATAGTTCAGATGAAACTCATTTTTGTGAATCGCTTCCCGTAAATGATTTTCAATTTGCAGCTGTTGAATAGAAGTGCGCTCTAACTCAGAGTCGAAATACTGATGATTGTTTTTACCTAAGGCCTTTGCATGATACATAGCCATGTCCGCCTTTCGCAGCAATTCATCGGTATTGTCACCATCTTTAGGATATATACTAATGCCAATACTTGAAGAAATATAAAACTCACTGTCTCCTATCAAAAAGGGCTTAACAATGGAGTCTATAATACGGTTACTAATCACAGAGGATGTATTTAAGTCTTGCAAATTTTCTAATAAAACAACAAATTCATCTCCGCCTAAGCGGGCAATGGTATCGACGTCTCGAATGCAACTATTAATCCTGCGTGTTACTTCTTTTAAAACGGCATCTCCAGCTTGATGTCCGGCATTGTCATTTACTTTTTTAAAATCATCTAAGTCAATAAATAACACTGAGAGTTGAGTATTAAAACGATTGCAATACGTTATGCCGTGAGAAAGTCTATCATCCAACAATGCTCGATTAGGCAGTCCCGTTAAAGCATCATGAAAGGCCTGATGCTGCACCATAGCTTCATTGTGTTTTAGTTCACTGATGTCTCTAAAACACCAAACCCGGCCTAATACCTCATTATTCTGAACTTGAGGTAATGTGTGATATTCAAAAAAGCGTCCGTCTTTAAACTTAAATTGCCCATATAAATCACTTAACTGATTATTTTTTATTTGTCTTACTTTGTGACTAAAGCGGGTAACATCATCGATCTGTTTAAGTACTGATTTGAATTTAAGAAACGTTAGTTGCCGTGTGTTAAGCAAGTTAGGATTAAATAACTGTGCGGCCATTTGATTATACTTAGTAACCGCGCCTTCTAAGTTAACTGCTATTATCGCTTCACCGGTAGAATCGAACGTTGCGTTTAACGCAGCAAGTGAATGAGATAGCTCACTTTGAACAGCCCTTTGTTTTTCGACTTCGTCTCTCAAAGATTCATTCCGGCTGGATAATTCCGTCGATGTTAAATCCAACGATCGGTCTATTAAGGCTAGCTCTTTCTCACTTTGCTCGTAAGCCAGGTCAATTGCATTAATAAACTCTGCGAGATCACCCTCAACCTCGGTATTCGAAAGGTATTTCTTTATTTGCCTTTTTAATAACCTATGCATATTAAACGCGTTCTTTAAACGTTGTAATTGTCATAGTCTGGTTGTGAAGTACACATCTGTTATCGACCCCCATTGGAGAAAGTTCTCCATAGGAGTAAAAGCCGCTTAACTTACAAAAGTCGCCTAATATTTCCTGTACACTTTCCAATTCATATTCCGATTCTTGCTGCAGGACTAAACGCCTACCCACGCAACTAATTAGTAATGCGAAGTCAGGCTCATTATCTTCCGCTACCTCAAGAGAGTGTTCCGCTGCCACTTGAGCACCATCAACTAGTTTACCAGTATTAGCTCTCATTAATGTTACATATTGCCCAGTAGGCATATCCCCGGCAAAGATTAAGCTACTTGTTTCCTCATCAATATTTAAAATCGTTCGGACAGTAAAATCCTCGTTATTTTCATATTTTAAACAAAGTGGAAAGCGTAACGCTGATGCTGGTAATTCCGAAGCAAACTCGCCTAAATATTCTTTATATAACGCTAATGCCGACTGACCATCTAATTCATAAAGGATGTTAGATTTAGATTTTGTTATCAAACGTTGAGGGCCAAACGGCACCCAGCCCCCTAAGCTTCCATAACCAATATCAATGGCGTCACCATAAAAACCACATAAAACAATTCTTTTGGCACCAACCTGATCGTTATGCCAAACGATTGTCTCTTGAAAGCGATCACCGTCGCCTGCTAAGCCGCCTGAAATGGTTACGTCTTTCGGCAATAAGTTCATAAGCTGACTAGCTAAATCAGTGCCGTTAACATTATGCCCGTCAGATATTACCAAAACATGTTTCAAATTCTCTATTGGCAGGCTATTAACTAGGTGAGAAATTGCAGCATCAAAATTTTCAAAGTTATCCAGACTAACGCTTTGGCAATTAATTTTTGTACTCTCGAATTCCAACTCATTGACGACCAAAGTCTCATCATATATTTCAGTATTTAGAATTTCACCACTGGTTGTGCAACCTATAATTTCTGCGTTGGGAAACGCAACGGTTAACTGTTCACGAAAAAGCTCATCTTGCATTAGCTTTCGGTTACCAAAAGTTAATACTAGTTGTGCTGGACTTGAATTAGGTAACGCGGCTGATGATTGCCATACATTATTTTTATAGTGGTACTGATTTGATTTCACTCGTTAAACTCTTCTTTTGTTAAGACCTTTTAAGTTTAGCTCAAAACAAAAAAGCCGGTGTAGTACCGACCTTTTATAATGTAATTAAGCGATTGTAAAGACTTACCTCAATAAGTGTCTCGCGTGAAATTGTAAATGTGTTTCTATAAAACTCGCTATAAAGTAGTAACTGTGGTCATAACCCTCATGCATATTTACTTCAATATCGTAGTTATGATCTGCAGCCACTTTTATTAGTTGCTCGGTTTTAAGCTGTTCCGGATAAAAGTTATCAGCCAAACCTTGATCAACCAGAGTTGGTAAAAATGAGTCCGCCCCCTTAATCAACTCTACAGTATCGTATTGAGCCCAAACACTTCTATCTTGACCTAAGTAAGCCGTGAATGCTTTTTCACCCCAAGGGCAATCACTAGGGTTACAGATAGGGCTAAATGCTGAAACTGAAGCGTACGCCGCTGGGTTTTTCAAACCGATTGTAAGTGCACCATGACCACCCATTGAATGGCCAGAGATAGACTTTTGACTGGTAACGGGAAATTCAGCCTCAATTAGTTTAGGAAGCTCATTCACTACATAATCATACATTTGATAATGTGCAGCCCACGGCTGTTTTGTCGCGTTGACGTAAAACCCGGCCCCTTGGCCTAAATCATAACTGTCATCGTTAGCAACAAACTCACCACGTGGACTTGTATCTGGAGCAACAATAACGATACCTAGCTCAGCCGCCATCTTTAACGCTCCAGCTTTTTGCATAAAGTTTTCGTCAGTGCAGGTTAACCCTGACAACCAATATACAACTGGCATTTTGTTACTATCACTTATTCTTGGTGGAAGAAATACAGCAAACTGCATGTCACCAGCAACGCTAGCCGCTTTATGCTGAAATTGCTTATGCCATCCACCAAACACCTTTGTTGAACTTATATTTTTTAACATACAAATTTACTTATCAAAATGGATAACGGTACGGATACTTTTACCTTCATGCATAAGGTCAAAAGCGTCATTAATTCCTTCGAGGCCCATTGTATGAGTAATAAAGTCGCTTAACTTAAACTCACCAGCTAAATAACGTTCCACGTAATCAGGTAACTCAGAACGGCCTTTTACACCGCCAAACGCCGTACCTCTCCAAACTCTCCCTGTCACCAATTGAAACGGTCGAGTTGAAATTTCTTGACCTGCACCGGCTACACCGATAATGACAGACTCGCCCCAACCTTTGTGACAACATTCTAAAGCAGAACGCATTACATCTACGTTACCAATACATTCGAAAGAGTAATCTACCCCTCCATCGGTTAATTCAACAATCACCTCTTGAATAGGTTTTTCGTAGCTCTTCGGATTTATACAATCTGTGGCCCCAAGCTTTTTGGCTAGCTCAAACTTTGACTCATTAATATCAATAACAATTATTCGGCTGGCCTTTGCCATAGTTGCACCAATAACGGCTGATAAACCAATACCGCCAAGGCCAAAAATAGCAACCGTATCACCTTCTTCAACTTTAGCTGTATTCATTACAGCGCCCATGCCTGTTGTAACACCACAACCTAATAAACACACTTCTTCTAAAGGCGCATCTTTATTTACTTTTGCCAAAGAAATTTCTGGCATTACGGTATATTCCGAAAATGTTGACGTCCCCATGTAATGAAAAATTGGTTCGCCATCTTTATAAAAACGAGTAGTCCCGTCTGGCATTAGTCCTTTACCTTGTGTCTCACGTATTTTTTGACAAAGGTTGGTTTTACCTGACGTACAAAACTTACACTCACCGCACTCTGGTGTGTATAAAGGGATAACATGATCGCCAACTTCAACGCTCGTGACACCCTCTCCAACTTGTTCAACAATACCACCACCTTCATGACCTAAGATAGCAGGGAATATACCTTCAGGGTCTTCACCCGATAACGTAAAGGCATCTGTATGGCAAACGCCACTAGCAACAATTTTCACTAGTACTTCACCAGCTTTAGGTAGCATTACGTCAACCTCTTCAATCTTTAATGGTTGATTTGGTCCCCACGCTACCGCAGCTTTAGACTTTATAAATTGCGTTGTCATATCTTTTCCTTTACTCAATTCTGTTTTTCTTTTTAAGTATAATTACTTAAAACTCAATTAATAATGTGCAATACGATAAGTATATCGACTAAGAACAAAAATTAAATGTAATGTAGTCCAATTCTCTTTTGTTGAGATGCAACAATCACATCATTAGAGACTTTATTATTGTATGGGATGAGACTATTTCGTCACAACCCATTCAGAAGGTTTATGGAAGTAATAGCCTTGACAGAAATCCAAGCCGAGTTCCTTGAGTACAATATACTCTTGCTCTGTTTCAACAAACTCAGCTACAGTTTCCATATTCATAGACTTTGCAAGTGTCACCATTGTGTGTACAAACGCTTGATTTCTCGGATTTTCAGTAATGTTTTTTATGAAAACACCATCAATTTTCAACTTCTGTACTGACAGCTTTTGCAAGTAACTGAAAGAAGATAGGCCGCTACCAAAATCATCAAGCGCAAATTTACAGCCAAGGTCGCTTATTTGATTTATAAATGAAATAGCAGAGTCTATATGTGTAATTGCAAAAGTTTCAGTAATTTCAAAAGTAACCTGACTCGGTGAGACATTAAACTGTTCAATTTTTTGGGTAACAAAGGCCACCATACTATGGTCCGCTAAAGTCTGTCCTGAAAGGTTTATGCAATAGTGGTCCTGAGTGGCACTGGTTGACATGTTTTTCAACGTATTTGAAATAACCCACTTATCTAATTCAATCGCCAAACTGTGCTGTTCCGCAATTGGAATAAAAACGGCTGGGCTAACTAGTTTGCCATCACAGTCTAACATTCTGATTAAAACTTCATAAACTTTAGAGCTACTAGCCCCTAAGTTAGGCCTTATCTCTTGTCGATATAACTGAAAGCTACTGTCATACAGTGACTTTTGAATAGTGTGATAAATTTCCATTTCTTTGGCGTGTTTGTGCAACTCTGGATCATCCGATTGATATAGCAGAACTTGATTTCGGCCTTTATTTTTAGCTAACTTTAACGTTAACAAAAGTGAACTCATTAAATGTTCAGCATCCGCAATGTCACTGTCAATATTTACTACACCTATGCAGCTAGTTAACGATAAATTATCGGCGACATTGGAAAGGTCGAGCATTTCAATACTAGTTTTTATGCTCGACGCATACTCAAGCGCATGCTCGTGATCTAAATTAGAATCAATGATGGCAAATTGATCATTACTTATTCTGGAAACTTTAGCCTGCTCAGAAACCGTATGTTTAATATGCTCTGCAACAAGACGTAATACAGAATCGCCTTTGGTGAAACCTAATGAGTTATTAAATACTTGAAATTTATCCAAATCAACAACAAGCCCCACTCCTTTTGAGCTGTTTAGAGATGGTTGTAATTTATTAAAATAGTGGGTGAAAATATCTCTGGTCATTAACCCAGTTAAACTATCGTGTGATTTGCTAAACTCTAGCTGTCTTAAAGCCCTGAGCTGGCCTACACTTTTTTTCTTTTGAGAGAGGTAACTAAATAAAAGTAAAAGGGACATGACAGCCCAAACGATTAAAGATGATATATAGTTATTAATAACCAGATCTTTCGAATATTTGTCAGACAGCTTAATGGCAACATTCCACCGAGTTTTAGGTATTGGCTCTAAACTTGAAAAGTCATCGAGCTCTGCATCCGTCATAACAACGTCACTAAACTCACTGGTACCAGATTCTTTGAGCTCAATCTCAATTCGTTTATCATTTCTTAGTAGAAACAATTCTTGCTGAGGTAAACGGTAGCGCTCCAATATCTCCTTTAAAACAGTAGGCTCAAATGCAACAAATAGAAACAACAATTCTTGCGCCCCCATTAGAGGCTGAAGAATATCATAATGCACCGAAGAAGGGTCTTTGTGCAAAAACAGCTGTTCCTGACCATCATTTTGGATTGTTGAGTAGATTTCGTTTTTACAATCATCTAGGAAATCTCCAGTGATATTTTCAAAAACGCCTTTTCCTTGCTGATCAAAAATAGAGAAAAGCCTGACACCCGGAATATCTCCGCGAAGCTCTTTAAGCAACGATAAATAGTCTTCTCTTTCGGTCAAATCCCCCTGGCGATATAGGTCTGCAAGCACTGCTTGATTACGCCATTGAAATCTATCTATTTTTTGTCTTAGCTGGGCTAGATGGTTTTGGTACTCATTAATGACCTGTTGCGTCACAGACTCCATGAGCGAGCTTTGGTAATCCTTATGGACTTTAATTGCATTGTAGCTGTACCAAAAAGATACCAACAACAACGTTATAATAGAAAATACCAATTGAGTTTTTGCGCTTTTTAGCTCTTTTTTGACATAACCAACTTTAGAAGTTAATGATTTATCCGCTGCCATCTACCGTCCAATAATACGTTTAGTTACGCTCTAACTTATCCTATTTCAACTCCAATAATAGTGGCTGATTAAAACAATGCTAGTTTTAAATATGATTTTAACTCTGGGCTAATTATTTAATCGAGACAAAATATCTTGGCAAGTCCGCTCCAAGAGTTCGTCATTATCTTTTGAATTACTTATCTCTCTTACTTTACGTTCTATTATTTGGTTTGCAGGCTCGTTCACGGCCAACTCCAAAATCGTATTTTTTACTTCCATCATAACGGACTCATCCACCTCTATCGCTAACCGATTCAGTAGAGTACTCAAATGTTCTGGGTAGTATTTAAAGTTTCTTGCGGCAAGAGTTCGCATCACGCTATTGCTAGATGAAATTAATGACACCAAATCACTTTCGGTTTGCGAAGGCTCATCTGCGCCTACTACTTCTGAAGTTTTAACTAGTTTGGAAGTGCGAATAATATTGTTCATCATTGCCCCATCAAATTTATTAAACTTGTAGCTTACTATTTAAAGTATGCTTCCTTATTTCAAATATAAACATAGGAAGAATCCTTGCTTCAGCTAAGATAATTCCTGATCAAAAAAAAGCAGCCTCTCAAAACTATGAGGGCTGCGTCAGGTTGGAGAGTATTTGATTAATGTAAACAGTTTACCCGTGTATTAATCATTGATATATAGGGGTCATTCTTAAATAGCCTACTCCTGTCCCCTAGCGTATACCTTTATTAGAAACAGTAAGTTAACAAACGTTTTTAGAGTGTTGTTACGCCATTTTTAATAGCAAATCTAACTAAGGAGGCCAAATCTCTAATTTGTAACCTCTCCATAATCTGCGACCGATGTGATTCAATTGTTTTGACACTCAGATTTAAGTCATAAGCAATTTCCTTTGTACCTTTTCCGTCTGCTAACATCTTTAAAATTTCTGTTTGCCGAGGGGTCAATACTTTAGAAACAACGACATGCTCACTCTGTCTGTCAGAATTTAACGTCTCTAATAATTGCTCAGATAATTTTGGACTTATATAAATTTCATTTTTCAATACAGCACTTAACGCTAGCTCTAACTCAACTTCCGCCGAATCTTTGAGTAAGTAGGCATTGGCGCCTCTTTCAATGGCCGTTTGTAAATAATCACTCGTGTTGTGCATCGTAAGTAAGATCACAGGTAGGGTTGGATAAATAGTTTTTACATCTATTAATGCGTCTAAACCTGATTTTACTTTCATCGCAATATCTAGCAAAACCACGTCTGGTTCTACTTTTTCTATTAAAGATATTACTTCATTGCCATCGGCGCCTTCAGCAACAACTTCGTATTCATCCAAATCTTCAAGTAGTGCCCTCAAACCTGCCCTAACTAAGTGATGATCATCTACTAAAACTACTTTTATCTTCTCTGTCATTTTACTCTCCGTAGTAGGCGTCTTTTGATTCTAGCTCTGAAAATGTATTTCGCAACGGAATTTCCACTTTAATATCAGTACCTAATAAAGGTTTGGAAAATATTTTAAACTCACCACCAGCCAACTCTACGCGCTCTTTCATGTTAATTAATCCCACACTGTCACTTTGAGCATGCACGTCAAAACCAACGCCATCGTCACTAACTTGTATGATTAATACTTCATGGTCACTGCTCAATTTTACTTTAACGTTTTTGGCTTTAGCATGTTTTACAATATTAGTGAGAGACTCTTGAACAATACGGAAGCCAACTATTTCTGCCTGTTTGTCCGTTAACTCTTGAAAGCCCTTATCATCTATTTCAAATTGAATATCATCAATAGATAGTAATTTATCCATCTGCCATTTTATTGCAGGAGAAAAACCGAGCGAGTCCAATTGCGCAGGCCTAAGTAGCAACGATAAGTTTCTTACCGTATCTAGGCTCTGACTCGCAATATCATGAATGTCTGATACTTTCTCCAACAAAGCGTTATTGTCTAACCGGCGGCTAACCCACTTTGTTGCTAATAAAATTGCGGTTAACGATTGGCCAACATCATCGTGCAACTCACCTGCTATTTGTTTACGTTCAGCTTCAATTAGCTGCAATGTTTTTGCAGACAGCGCACTTAATCTAAAATTCGCTTTCGCTAATGCATGCCGCACTCTAAGTACTTCAGTTAAGTCTCGAATTACAAATTGAATAGATTCCATGCCATCATAAATAATTAAATTAACAGCAACTTCAGCTTCAAAAAACTCGCCAGTCGACTTTTGTAACTTAAACGATGTAAAACCGTAACTCCGTTTTTTACCCGCTAGCATATACTTGATACGATCCCGCAATAATGACTTATCACTATCTGATACAAAGTTCGCAATTGGCATATCACCTATGTCTGACACTTCATTAAAAGCAAATAACTTAACCGCAGCTCTGTTAAAAAAAACAACTTTAGATTTCTGCAAAACCAAAATACTCTCAGGTATAGAGTCAATAAGTTGGTTCATTTGCTGTTCCCGTTGTCTTAGCTTTATTTCCGTATTCTTTATTGCCGTCATATCGTAAAGTGTACCTAATATGACTTTTTCAGTTTCATAGTAATGTGCTTGCATGACTACAAACTTCTGATTACCACTGCGGTCAATAATCATTTTCTGTGAGTGAAATGAATGTTTTCCAGTTTCACCTGTAAACATTTGTTCAGCAAAATTAAAAATAGCGCAATCTGCTTTTTCTTCTAGTTCACTCAGTAGCATTGGAGATTTGAAAGAATCATCTAAACCAAGCAGCTCTGCTACTAAACTGCTAAAAAACAGCATGTTTGAATCCAACTCATATTCCCAATAAGCAGTACCCGCAGCATGCCGAGTTATGTCTATATTTTTTAATAAATGATATGGCTCATTCGATATATTTAACACCCTAGATTTGGCTTCAATCTTTATAATAACCAATCTTTTATCAAAGGACTTTATTGGCATGGCTGTTATTTTTGAAACCTTTGGAATTAATTTCCCATGACGATCTTTTATTCGTACGTTAGTTACATGTGTTGAGTACTTTAGATCTCTTTGAATGGATCGCAACCAGTTGAGTAGGTCTTTGCTGTTTTTATCTATTAGAATATCTTGAAGGTATAAAATTGGCTCATTTGGCCCGAAAGTTAACGCTTTGTTTGCGGAATAATTTAACTCAATAACCTCAAAGTCATTAAGTGACACTAACAAACAAGGATTATAACCTTGGTGTAATATTTCATTGTAGAAAATAGACTTAATTTGATTGCTATAAACTAAATTTTCCTTAAAAATTAGCTCCATAAATTTATCAACGCAGAAATAAACGCCTGCTGCAGCGACTAAAATAAAGACCCACTCCACTAACACCGAGTCTACTACAAAGTAGAGTGATAGAAAGGCGCTGGACAATAAAACACTGGTCAAAACAGTAAGGTGGGATTGTATCCCCTTGTAGTATGGCCTAATCACATAACCTCCCTGTCCTTTTTCATTGACTAGTCTTCGTTATTCCTAGATATGTAGTTTTTAAGCTCTGCGAGAAATACCTCAAGATTAACTCTAGTCGTTAACCAATGTTTTTCTAAATCCTCTAAATTGTTGTCTATTGCTAGCTTCTCTAACTCTATAAAATCACTATTGAATGCGGAGCCCGATAAATTAGCCAGCATTCCTTTTACTCTATGGAATAACTTAGCTAATGAAATGTTTTCACCATCTTTAATCAACTCATCAACATCTTCAAGCTCCTGAGGCAAAATTTTAATTGTCATATCAGTGATCGCCTCTATCGTTTCTTTTCGCCCGCCAGAAACACGGTTAATACCAGAAATACTGAGATACTTATACTCTACGGAGGCTACCTTTGTTTCAACCTCGGGGCTAGTTGGTTCAATTGTTTTGATAACTTTTGGATTTACGGATTTTTCTTTACTAGCAAAATACGACTCAATTGTTAACAACAAATGTTTAGAGTCCACAGGTTTCGTCAAGTAATTGTCCATACCTGCATCAATGCATATTTGTCGATCACCAGATAAAGCATGTGCAGTCAGGCCAATAATTTTAATCGGTGTACGGCCTTTACCTACCTCAAATTGTCTAATTAACTTAGTTGCCTCTAATCCATCCATTTCGGGCATTTGCACATCCATTAAAATCACATCGTAATCACTACCTTTAAACTGCTCAACAGCTTGCCTACCATTAAACACTAAGGTTGATTGATGACCTCTGTATGTCAAAATATCATGAACTAAACGACTATTAATTGGATTGTCTTCTGCCACAAGTATATTTAGTAATACTTCAGGAGGGCGAAGCATGTCTTTTTTAGACTGTTGCAGATCTGGCCTATCTACTTCCAGTACATTCATCAGCATATTAAATACTTCCGACTGCTTTACTGGTTTTAACAAATAATGCTCTATGCCCTCAGCTTCAATTTGAGCAATAGAGTCACTTATGCCGTTGGAGGTTAGCATCATTATTGTTCTAGGGATGTTTTTATACTTATGCTTTAAGTCTTGTATAAATTGAAATCCATCACTTTGAGGCATATCGCGATCAACAAAAATCACATCTACTTTACCTCCAGATTCAATTTCAGTGTCAAACAGTGCCAATGCTTGGTCGCCAGTACTCGCAACGATTAACTTACATCCCCATGAGTTAATCATACTTTTTAACCAACGCCGATTAATTGAGTTATCGTCAACCACTAAACATGTGATTCCGGTAAAATCAAACTTATTAATTATGTGCGCATGCCCCTCTTCTGCACTTAGCTCCTCAATATCCCCTTTTTTAACAGGAATACTTATTTTAAATTCACTACCTAACGCTGGTTGACTTGAAACTTCGACGCTGCCCCCCATCAAACTCACCAGCTGTTTTACAATAGGTAAGCCTAAACCTGTCCCCCCAAACCGGCGCGTTGTTGTGCTGTCTACCTGACCAAAAGGTTCAAATATTAGGTCTAGCTTTTCCTCTGCCATGCCTATGCCAGTGTCTTTAATCGTGATTATTAATGTAAATGCTTGGCCAGGCTCTAGCTCGGTATCTAACTTTTGAGAACTAACTTCTAATACGACTTCTCCGGTTTGTGTAAACTTTACGGCATTACCCACTACATTAAATACAATTTGGCCAATACGAGTTGCATCAGCGCAAATGCAGCTAGGGACATGACTGTCAATGCTATATTCAAGCTCAATCATTTTTTGATGGGCAGTGGGAGCAAACCCTTTTAAAAGGTCGCCAATTTTGTTATCCAGTGAAAAATGCTCTTCTACTAACTCCATCATGCCAGCTTCAATTTTTGACTGGTCTAAGATATCGTTTAAAATTCTAAGTAGTGATGTCGCAGAGTTGACGATAAGATCCAAATACTCTTTCTGTATAGGCGTTAACGACGTTTGTTGCAGGAGGTCGGTAATACCTAGTACCCCATTCATTGGCGTACGAATTTCATGACTCATATTAGCTAAAAACTGACTCTTAGCTAAACTATTTTGTTCCGACTGCTCTTTAAGTTTTACTAAATGCTCTTGTGCTTCTCTAAGTTCGGTAACATCAAAATTCCCGCCAACCATTTTAATGGCGTCGCCACGCTCATCAAGAATACAAGTACCGGACGCAACCATATATTTAACGGCCCCGTTATTAAGGTTTAATCTAAAGGAGCAATACCAATCTTTCTTCTCTTTCACCGCCTGAAGCAAGCTCGACTCCACCCTCTCAGCATCCTCAGGATGCAAGCACTCTACCCAAGATTTATAAAGAGACGACTCATCAAGTGATTTCGGGTCCAGTTGGTGTGCCGCAAACATATTACTGTCCCAAGACACTTTATTTTTACTCAAATCCCAAACCCATATACCTAAACCTGAGACTTTCCTTGCCATTTCATTGATAAGGCGGGCTTCATTTGCTTTTTGAAGCGCTTTTTTTCTCTCTTCCGATTCGGATAGAATCTCAATAGATCGCTCTCTGCTATTAATTAAAAGTTTAGCGATTCCTGCTATGAGTCCACACAGAACAATACCGAATATCAAAATAACATTTGCTAAGCTTCCTTCACTTAAGTTTTCCTTGGTGGAGTAGAGCTTAATTAACCACCCTGTCGTTGGTAGCCTTCTTCCAAAAGAAACAATGTCTTTACTTTCATTTAATGCGACGAAATGGTTAACAGGATGCCCCTTAGCGTCAATGACCTGAATGTCGATATTAAAATCTCTATAACGAGATTCTAATTCGCGTAGGAATGAATTGGCGTCAAAGAGCTGTAAAATTTCTGGCTCTGAATTTGAGGTTTTGAAAAAGATCAAAAAATACTCATTGATATCTGCAAATTGATTAAGGTTTACAACGTAAGCTTTATCTGTCTGTGTTTGTATATAATTGCTTTCGTCTAAATTTTTCAGAAACTTACCGAGTTTGTCAAAATCTAAGGATAAGCTTGGTTGAACCCAAGTGTGATCTTTGCTGCCTGCTTGAAAGGAAATTAAACCTTTGTTGTGCTGTACATTTGAAAAGTATCTTTCGAGTAAGTCCGTATTGTTTAAACTCTTACTCTGCAAAACTTCTTTAAACTGAGCCAACCTATTAGCATTGGCTAATAGGTTACTATTGATATCCGACTCAACATGACGTAAGTAAAACGACAGTCTTTTTTCTAGCTGAAGTCGCTCATGCCCTAATAGAGCTTGATAAATAGTCAATGTGACTGACAGAAAAAATATGAAAAGTAATAGCGTTGATTTAACCTTAACTTCATATGATTGAGTTTTTTGCAAGAAAAAGGCAATTAGCCCAATAGAAATAATTATAAAGCCAATGCAAGTATGTAAGGCCATGTGTGTCATCTGACCCCAACCATAAGTGGTTGTTACATTATTAAAGTACCCAGCAAGTGCAACTGATGCCATACCCAATGCTATTGTTGTTAAGGTGATGCCAAAGTGAAGAGACCAATGTTTTAGAGAAAACGGTTTTAGCAACATTAATAAAAGGCCAATCAGCGCAAAACAGATCCCAGTATTAGGGGCCATTCTTCCTGGCGACGCTGTATTTACATCAGTAAAGTGAGAAACAAATAGTTCGTCTAGCCCGGTATTAATGTTCAAAACATATTGAATTGTAGACATGAGGGCTAGAACAAAAATGATAAAACCGATTATTCTTGCCGGCTTTAGTTGACCCTCAGTTAAAACCCACAAGCTTGTGCCAGACAAAAGAAATAACAACGCAGTATTAAACTGCATTGGTGCGAAGCTTTCATGCAATTGGACGATTGAATGACTTTCCACTAGCCAGCCCATCATCACAAGGCTCCCTAATAGCATCACGACAATAGCGCACATTGCAGGAAGAGATCTGAACATAGGTTGTTTACTAAGCAACAATTCGGTCCTTTAAATTAATCTAGTACTCTAAAAGTTAGCTTATTTGTTAATAATTACCAATACTTTTATAGAGTTATAGTTAAAATCACAGCAAACGTTATAAAGTTACCAATTTAGCACCGTATTTTTCTTAGAAAAAACAACTGGTAAGAAAATCCTGCCCCTCTTGTACCCAATATAACCACTTGAATTTATTTGTTTTTTTACCATTTATTTGGACTTTGCTACTTTTTTAGGCTAAAACTGATCCTATAGGCTATAAAATGCTATAGGGGCTATTTGGGTTTTAAGTGGGGCTATAATGGAATCAAATAATTTAGATACCTTTTTCTTCAATGATTATATGCCTCATGGCCACTGCTATTTGTGGCAACCTCATATTCTCTGGACAAATGTAATTGCTGATTTAGTAATTGCAATTGCATACTTTTCAATTCCTATTGCTCTAGTTTTAGTCGTCCATAAGCGCCCGGACATTGGCTACCGTAAAGTAATGTTGCTGTTCTCTATGTTTATTTTATGCTGTGGTATAACGCATTTATTTAGCATAGTTACCATTTGGCAAGGGATGTATGGCTGGCATGGTATATTAAAAGTCATTACAGCAATCGTTTCCTTTGCCACTGCTATATATCTTTATCGTGTTGTACCCGCTTTAATTAACATTACAACTCCACAACAAATAGAAGGCATAAAACAAGAGTTTAACGATGTTTCTAAACAAAAAAATCAGCTTTCCATTCAAATTGAACAGCAAAAATTAGTTCAATTCATGATCGATTCAATGCCAATTGGTGCATGTTTACTGGACAAAAAATTTGATGTCATTATGTTTAATGAAGCATTTTGTTCCGATACCAAAATTACTCAAAAACACCTTGGAGAGGCAAATATAAAGGAGTTACTCGACCTTGATGACGTTACTAGCTCTGAGTTTATAAACTCAATTAGCACAAAATCGGACGTGCATAATATTGAATCTAAAACTGTATTGCGGTTCAAAAAGGTGAACGACGACTCTTTCCCTGCAGAAGTCACCCTTGTTACAAAAGTGTTTGATGGTGCTCCATATTATATTTTCACTTTGCAAAACTTATCCGAAATTGAAGACGTTAAAAGGCAACTTTTAGAATCAAATCAAAAGTTGCACCGTGCAATAGATGCTGCAGAAGATGGCGTTTGGGAATACAACGTGGCGGCAGATTCGATTAATTGGTCAGAGCAATTTGAGCAATTAATTGCAGCAAATGGTAAAGCAACTTCAATTGAAACTTGGAAAGCTCATATTCACAAAGATTATGTTGAGCCAGTAATTGAAGCCTTTAAAAATGGATTAAAAAATAAAGAACGGTTCTCTGTTGAATATTTGGGGCTTAATGCAAATCGAGAGTTTGGTTGGTTTAATTTAATCGGTAAAACATTTTTTAATGACGCTGGCCAAGCAAAGACAATGTCTGGGTCTCTACGGTACATTCAAGACAGCAAAGCATTAAAATTACAAGTCGCTGAAAAAAAAGAACTATTAAATGCAATATATGAAGGCGCTAACAATTCTATCTGGATTGTTTCTGTTGAGAAAAACCAACAATTTAGATTCCTTTTATTTAATAGAACCGCCAGCGAAAAACTAGGTTCGGAACCGGATAGCTTTGCAGGTAAACGGGTTTCAGAAATACCACCTGATATTCTAAATGAAGCTATAGCGGAGAAGTTAGTAGATAACCTACAGGCCTGTGTCGACGTAAAAAAAGTTATAGAGTATACGGAAATGATACCAGAGAAAGGAATTCCTCGTTGGTACCACACTTCTCTCTACCCTATCATTGATAATGAGCGTGTTATTAAAGTAGTAGCATCCTCCATTGAAATTACATCACAAAAAGTAGTTGAGAGACAGCTTAGTGAAAACAAACTATTTTTAGAAAACATTATAGATTCAAGTATTTGCGGAATCAGTTTATTTGATTTATCAACCCAAAAAGTTGTCAAAATTAATCAAAGATACACCGACATTTTAGGTTACAGTTTAGAAGATATTCATAACATTAGGGATAGATTGAGCCTTTATCACCCAGATGATCTACAAAGTTTATCTGCACACCTTGAGTTAGTAATTCAGGCGCCAAATAACTCATCGCATTCTATTCAGTATCGCTACCGACATAAAAATGGAACATGGAAGTGGTGTCGCACCTACACGTCGATTATCAAACGTGATGAAAACAATAATCCATTAATTATGCTCACTACATTTATTGATATTTCAGAGCAAATTCAATTATTAGATTCACTTCAAGAGTCAAATTCATACTTGGAACGTTTTGCCATGGTTGCATCACATGACTTACAAGAACCTTTACGGAAGATACTAACCTTCACTGACATGTTGTCAGAAACATTAGCTAATAATTATGATTTAGATAGTGATAGTAAATATCAATTTGAGCGCATCAAGGACGCTTCGTCCAGAATGAGAGTGATGATTGCCGACATTCTAGGGCTTTCACAAATTAACAATTACTCTATGCATAAAACTGAGTTCGAGTTGAAAGAGCTTGTTTTAATCGCCTCTGACCAACTGCAGATAGCAATTGAAGAAAGTAATGCAGAGATCAAAGTCATTAATGGTGAGGTAAAACTTAATGCTGACAAGTCGCTTTTTATACAACTCCTACAAAACCTAATTGGAAATGCCTTAAAGTTTAGATCGCACGTTAAGCCGGTCGTTGAAATAAAGGCTGAAATAACAGAATACTCTACTATTATAAGTATTAAGGATAATGGAATTGGTATGGAAGAAAAGTATTTCACCCAAATTTTTGAGCCCTTTAAACGATTGCACAGTAAAGATAGATATCAAGGCAGTGGTATCGGTTTAGCTATATGCAAACAAGTATGCAAAATCCACGACGGTGGTATAGAGTGTTCTAGTAAATTAGGTGTGGGTACTACCTTTAAAGTAACACTTCCTAGGTAAGAGCTAACTATGAACAACATAATTTTAGTTGACGATGATAATGACGATGTCTATTTTTTTAAAAAGGCCGTCACTGATTCAAAAGTAGAATGCAATGTCTCTGTTTTTAATGACGGTGATACCTTACTGACGTTTATTTATGAACAACTAAATGAAAAAAAATCACCACCACCACTGATTTTCCTAGATTTAAATTTACCAAAAGTTTCAGGAATTGATGTACTTAACAAACTAAACATAGACGGTATCGTTAGTAAATTTGCGATTGTTATATACACAACTTCAAGTGACCCAAAGGACATAGAAATGGCTTACGATTTAGGTGCGAAATCTTATTTTATAAAACAAGCAAATAAGAGCGACCTGGCAAACTTTCTAAACATAACCAAGGAATATTGGTTTAATTATTGTGAATTACCAAAGGTACATTAATGATGAATGACCAACTAATATATTTTTTAGAAGATAGCAAAGATGACGTTTATTTGGTGAAGTCAATGCTGATAGGTAATTTCAAATCACACTTCAAGTTGTCAAACTTTGAAAAAGTCGCCGACTTAGAAGCTGGGATGAAAAGTATGTCACCTGACTTGCTAATAATTGATTTAAATTTACCTGACAGCGTTGGCCTTGAAACTTTAGTAAAAGTAAAAAAATTCGCTAGAGATTTTCCTATCATTGTTTTAACAGGGTATGACGATGAAGTTACAGGCGAGCGAGCTATACAATTAGGTGCCCAAGATTACATTCCAAAATCTGACCTTCATAAATCATTATTAATACGATCAATTCGCTTTTCAAAAGAGCGTTTTGCATTAATGAAAAGTCTAGAAGAAAATGTATTCAGAGATGCATTAACACTACTCAATAACAGAGAATCTTTTAATGTTAAATTAGAAGAAATGATCAGTGAAGGATTACGTTATGACAAGCCTTTTGCTTTGCTGTTTATAGATTTAGATAACTTCAAACAAATAAATGATGAATATGGCCATCTAGTGGGTGATCAAATTCTAAAATCTGTTGGTTCAAGATTAAATGTGTTTAATAGAGGTTCTGATTATGTTGCGCGATTTGGGGGTGACGAGTTTGTATTGTTGGCGCCAAATGTGACTGAGCTTACTCACCTAAGACAGCTAGCAAAAATAAAATTTGATGTTATTAGTGGTGCTTATGCGGTAGAAACATCACAGCAAGCTGTAAAAAATATAATTGTTGAAGCCAGTATTGGTGGTGCCATTTTTGATCTTCATGGCAAGACAGCTAATGAGCTCCTAAAGTCTGCTGACGAAGCTATGTATAAAGCGAAAACACAACAAACGGGCATCGCTATTGCCGACACCCCTAAGCTGCGAGAGTTCATATCTAATTCGAATGTCAACGATTAGCCTTAAGGCTCAGGCCAGAGTTCATTACTTAATGAACTCTGGGTAAGCATCGACTCCACATTCTGAGCGGTCTACACCTTCATATTCTTGCTGTTTAGTTACCCTTAAGCCAACAACTTTGTCCAATATAAACCAAACTAGTGAGCTGCTAACAAATACCCAAACAAATATCGTTAATGCGCCGGCAATTTGCCCCACTAGTAAAACTTCAGGGTTAGTAATTGGAACAATAAGTAAGCCCAACAAACCAACAACACCATGAACAGAAATAGCACCTACCGGATCATCTATTCGCAATTTATCTAATCCCAGGATTGAGAATACCACGACAACACCGGCTATTAGGCCAAATAGACTCGCAGTTAAAGCGGTTGGTGTTGAAGGCTCTGCAGTAATGACAACGAGTCCGGCTAACGCACCATTTAGGGCCATGGTTAAATCCGCTTTTTTGAATAAAACCATACTCGTTAGTAATGCGCCTATAACTCCACTTGCAGCGGCCGCGTTGGTATTTAAGAATACCATTGCAACACTATTGGCACTGCCAATATCCGACAGCTTGAGTACTGAGCCACCATTAAAGCCAAACCAGCCCATCCATAAAATAAATGTACCTAAAGCTGCAAGTGGCATATTAGCTCCAGGAATAGCCACGGCTTTGCCTGTTGGTGTATATTTACCCGTTCTAGCCCCCAAAAAGAGCACGCCAGACAAGGCTGCAGAAGCGCCAGCCATATGCACTATGCCTGAACCAGCAAAATCAGAGAAACCTAAATCTTCAAGTTTAAACAGGCCAAACACTGATGCGCCATTCCAGGTCCAAGCACCTTCTACTGGATATATCACTCCGGTCATCACCACCGCAAATGCTAAGAAAGCCCATAACTTCATGCGCTCTGCTACCGCTCCAGAAACAATCGACATCGCGGTTGCTACGAAGACTACTTGAAAGAAAAAGTCCGAAGCAGATGAATATATTGCATCACCTAGAATTGGATTTTCTTTTTCGGCAAAAGAAGCTAACACCTCAGACTCTTTAATAGTTTCAATTGCAACTAAACCTAGCCCTCCGTCGTACATTATGGCGTAACCACAAAGCAAATACATGACACAGGAAATTGAATATAACGCGATATTTTTTGTTAATATTTCCGTCGTATTTTTAGACCTAACTAAGCCCGCTTCTAACATTGAAAAGCCTGCGGCCATCCACATAACTAATGCGCCACAAACTAAAAAATAAAACGTATCAATTGCATATTGTAAATGAGAAATTTGTACTTCCATGTCACCCCCTAAATTGCGTTAACGTCGGTTTCACCAGTACGGATCCGTATAACCTGTTCTAGGTTAGTGACGAATATCTTGCCATCGCCTATACGACCTGTGCCTGCTGTTTCTAATATCACCTCAATCAAGCGTTCTACTTGATCATCCAAAGCCGCTATTTCTAACTTCATCTTAGGTAAAAAATCGACTTGATATTCAGCGCCTCGGTACAGCTCAGTATGACCTTTTTGTCGACCAAAGCCTTTTACCTCTGACACCGTTAAGCCTTCAATGCCTATTTCACTGATGGCTTCCCTTACATCGTCTAACTTAAATGGCTTTACAATCGCCGTGACCATTTTCATATTATTATTCTCCTTAAGTTTGTAGGAACAGTTGGAAGAACAATGCCAAAAGTTAAACCATTGATTTTAAATCAAATAACTAATTACTCGATTTTAGGGCAAAAAAAAAGCACCAAAATGGTGCTAAGTTTTATATATTTGGTGCAATCACTCTAAAAGTAAACTTGTTTGATAGGCTGCTTAATTCTAACTCTTACTTTTTGATTATAAAATGAATCGTGTGTTCTTACCTTGATTGACTGATCATGCCAAGTAAGTGTGCTCTCATAAAATTCACCAACAAAGCGCTCACTTACGATGGAAAATGATGGGCTGACGGTATCTGTGCCATTATCAACAAGATCTTTTAAACCAATTTGATGAGGCCTAAGGTAAACTTTTACTGTTTCACCTACTCGTTTACTCAAATCTACCTTGCCTTTATAGGGCAACGGACCCCATTCACTTTGCAACTCAAATTCACTTTTAATGACTGCGGGTAACCAAACACCAGCACCTAAAAACTCCGTAACAAATTTATTAACAGGGTAATCAAATAAATCGGAAGGCGTGTCTATTTGGGCTATTTCACCTTGGTGTAAAACAGCTATTTTGTCACAGAAAATAAAAGCTTCATTCTGGTTATGAGTCACAAAAAGAGCGGCGGTTTTGGTCGATTTTAAAATGTCTCTAATTTCTTCTATCAACTCAAAGCGGAACTGAGGGTCTAGATTAGAAAAAGCTTCATCAAACAATAGTAAGTCTGGCTCTGTTGCCAATGCTCTCGCAATCGCGACCCGTTGTTGTTGTCCACCAGATAATTGATGAGGGTAGGTATTTTTATACTCAGCCATTTTTATTAAGGATAAAAGCTCATCCCCTTTTTTGTTACGAGCTTTTTTCTCAACACTCTGGATCCCAAAAATAATATTCTCAAATACTGTCAAATGAGGAAACAACGCATAGTCTTGAAATATAAGCCCAATGTTACGCTGTTCAGTTGGTAGATTAACCGCACTTGAGTTCAATACTTTGCCAGACAGAATTACATCGCCTGTTGTTTGCTTAAGCAAACCAGTAACCGCTTTTAAAATTGTACTTTTCCCGCTTCCTGAAGGGCCAAACAGCGCTACAATTTCGCCACTCGCAATAGACAGATCTAACCCCTTAATTACAGCATGATCACCATAATTTACAGAGAGGTTTTTAATTGATAGCAACGACATGAAAGCTTCCTAATTCTGTTTTTGTTCTATAGAGCGGTTAATAAAAATTAACGGTATCAAACCTACCAATACAATGAGTATTGCCCCTAAAGCAGCTTGCTCAAGTTGCTCATCACTAGCAAATTGAAATACATAAGTTGGCAGTGTTTCAAAGTCAAAAGGTCTTAGCAACAGGGCCGCTGGAAGCTCCTTCATACTTTCTACAAAAATTAACAACCCCGCCACCAAAGCACTACGTTTTAACAGTGGCCAATGAACTTGCTTAAATAGCTTACTTGGCTTGGCACCTAAACTTTTAGCCGCCCAATCGTAGCTTTTATTCAGTTGTTGAAAATTAGCTTTTATATTGTTGTTCGCCACCGCTGCAAATCTAACAATATGAGTAAATATAATGGCTACAACGGTACCACTTAATATGAGTCCTGGAGCTTCAATGCCAAATGATTCAGCCGCGCTATTTAGCCAATGATCCATTCCACTAAAAGGAATAATAACCGCAATTGCTAAAACCGTGCCTGGCACTGCATAACCCATATTTGCTAGATTAAACCAAGATTGATTAGAGATTGATTTGTTTTCTCGTAGAGCAACATTAATCACTAAAGATATTAATAAACTAATTAATGCGACAGCAATAGCAATATATGTGCTATTCCACGCGTACAGAATAACATCCATTGACCACACCTCATGATAATAATCAATAGCATAGCTAAACAAGGTTAATGCTGGCACCGCAAAACCAAGCACAAAGATTAGACTACAAAAAATGAATGCAAATACGTTTTGCTTACCATTTAATTTGTATTTAAGAGGCTGAACCGACATTTTAGCGCTATTGCTATCTTTGCCTCTTTTGTTGGTTTTATGTTCTAAAATAATCAGCGCAAACACACCAACAATCATTAGCATTGAAATTTTAGCGGCGCTGGCTAAGTCGTAATAACCTAACCAAGTGTCGTATACAGCAGTTGTTAAGGTGTTTACTGCAAAGTAATACACGGTAGCAAAGTCAGCGATGGTTTCCATTAATACTAATGAAATTGCGGCAACGATTGAGTTTTTAGCAATAGGCAATGATACCGAAAAGAAACTTTTTAGCGGTGAATAGCCTAAGGTCCTAGCCGCTAAGGTTAGCGATGCATTTTGGTTTAGAAAGTTGGCTTTAGCCATAAGGTAAACATAAGGAAACAACACCAAAGACAGCATGGCAGCCGCCCCACCTAACGATCTAATTTCAAAAAACCAATAGTCATCGGGCGATGACCAGCCAAAGGTGCTTCTCAAAAAGGATTGAACGGGTCCTGCATAATCAAGCAGGTCAGTGTAGGTGTATGCAATTAAATAACCCGGCATTGCCAAAGGTAATACTAAAGCCCAATTAAAAAGGTGTTTTCCGGTGAAGTCGCAACATGCAATTAACCAAGCTAACGGAACACCTACTAAAGTTACGATAATACCTACCAACGTCATTAACAACACGGTGTTAACAATATAGTCAGCAAGTACAGTATCTTTTATGTGCTCAAAACTTTGTCCTGTCTCTGTCATGGCTGTTAACAGCAGCGCAAAAATAGGTAAGGCGATGAGTAAAGCAAGAAAGGCTGACGCAAAGGTCAGCCTATTAAATTTCAAATGCATGTTTTAAATAATAAGATGTTATAAATCAAATTTTACTTTATCAACCAATTGTAAAGCTTGCGCTCTATACTTAGCAACGTCTGTTAAAGAAATATTGTCTTCTTTAAATTCACCCCAGCTCAAAACCATTTTAGATGGTTTAACATTTGGGTTAACAGGGTATTCCATATTAACTGATGCGTATTGTTCTTGTGCCGATTTACCCACTAAATAAGCAATTAATTTTTCAGCACTTGCTTTATTAGGTGCATATTTAGTTACCACTGCACCAGATACATTTATGTGTGCACCGCGGTTTGTCTGATTTGGAAACACTAGGTTTACCGCATCCGCCCATGCCTTTTGATTTTCATCAGTTAACATTTTGCCATAGTAATAGCTATTTCCTAAAGAAACTTCACAAAGCCCTTCTTTAATTGCTTTTACTTGAGCTCTGTCATTACCTTGTGGTTTACGGGCTAAATTATTTTTAACTCCTTTTAACCAAGTTTCTGTTTCAGCTTCACCATGATGAGCAATCATAGATGCAATTAGACCTAGGTTATACGGGTGTTTACCACTTCTAGTGCATATCTTTCCTGATAACGCGTCACTTGAAAGATCTTCATAAGAGATTGCTGATGTATCTAAATTAGAGCCTTTGCTAACATATAGAGATCTAGCACGCTTTGTCAGAGCAACCCAATGGCCAGCTTCGTCCCTAAACTGGCTTGGTACATTTTTATTTATACTGTCAGATTTTACTTCTTGTGTTAAACCTTCACTCTTTAACTGTAAAAGCTTATTAAAGTCAGAAGTTAATACAACATCCGCAGGGCTATACTTTCCTTCTCTTTTCAAGCGCTCAATTAAGCCTTTTTTTGAAAAAACGACTTTAGCCTTAATGCCAGTTTCAGCGGTAAACTGTTCTAAAATTGGTTCAATAAGAAATGGTTGACGGAAAGAATAGATATTTACAGTTTCTGCACTGAACGCAGTGGTTGAGGTCAAAGAAGTGAAAAGTGTTAATGCGACTAAAAATATACGTTTCATTATGTACCCTTTGTTAGTGTTATCTATTTTCTAATTGAGAATGATTCTCATTTATTTTAACTAACGATTTAGTAATGTACAGAAATATTTAGTTGCTGATATAAAAAAAGCCTCAAATGAGGCTTTTTTTGTCAACTTATCGAGAGACTCGGTAAATTATGCGTTAACTGCATCTTTGATTGCTTTACCAGCTTTGAAAGCAGGAACTTTAGCAGCAGCAATTTGAATAGTTTCACCAGTTTGTGGGTTACGGCCTGTGCGAGCTGCACGGTCGTTAACTTTGAAAGTACCGAAACCAACTAAAGAAACGTCGCCGCCTTTAGCAAGTTCTTCAGTTACTGTAGAAACTAGGCTGTTAAGTGCACGTTCTGCATCAGCTTTAGTCATGTCAGCACTTTGTGCCATTTTTTCGATTAGTTCACTTTTGTTCATTATTTTATCCTTTAGTTGAGACAAGGCTTATCCTATGGAACCTATTTCTAAAATTCAACAGTTGTTTGCTTATTATCGACAAAAACCACCTTTTTTTTGCTATTTTGTTGCTATAGAAGGCGTTTCAAGCCTTATACCCCTTGCGCTAACATCGCTTTTGCCAAAATATGAAAACCAGCAATACTTGCGCCTTTTTCATAATCTACTGTGCCTTTTTCGGTTTTCCCGCATTCAGCGCACTGAGAGTGAATATGTTTCATTATGTCTTGTAAACGACCATCTAGGTATTCAAACGTTTGGCTTTCAAAACCTGCATTCTGAGACATCTCCAATCCTGAAACTGCAACGCCACCAGCATTTGATGCTTTTCCTGGTATATAACAACAATTGTTAGCATTATGAATGGCCGTTATCGCTTCAGATGTACAAGGCATATTAGCGCCACAAATAACCACTTGGCAGCCATTTCCTATTAATTGCTGTGCTTCTTCGCCATTCATTTCATTTTGAGTAGCGCACGGAATTGCAACGTCACATTCAAATTGCCAAGGCTTTTCTCCGGTGCGCCATTCCACTTCCGACTTTTCAGAAGCTTCTTCTGAAAACGAAAGCAGAGTATTATCTTTTATGTTGTCATACTTTATAAGCCAGTCAATATCACTATCAGTAAAGCCCTTTGGCTTGTGAAGTACTCCCCTAGAATTTGAAAGAGTAATGACCTTCGCTTTATTTTCTAACGCTTTTTTTGCTGCATAAAGCGCCACATTGCCCGCGCCTGACACTGTTACTTTAAGACCTTCAAGAGTCATACTCTTTAATGCAAGCACGTGCTTTAGAAAATAGATAACACCAAAACCTGTGGCTTCTGTTCGAACTAAACTCCCACCCATTTCCAACGCTTTACCGGTTAAAACACCGCTAAACTGATTTCTAATTTTTCTGTATTGACCATATAGAAAGCCAATCTCTCTTGCCCCCACATTAATATCGCCTGCCGGTACGTCTACATTTGCACCAATATAACGATAAAGTTGAGTCATAAACGCTTGGCAAAAACTCATTATCTCATGGTCACTTTTTCCTTTCGGGTTAAAGTCAGAACCGCCTTTACCACCGCCAAGAGGCAGACCCGTCAGTGCGTTTTTAAAACACTGTTCAAATGCCAAAAACTTTATTACCGACTCACTCACCGTAGGGTGAAAACGCAAGCCTCCTTTGTAAGGTCCTATTAAATTAGATTGTTGCACACGCCAACCACGATTTATTTGTGCACAGCCATCGTCATCTAACCATTCAACTTTAAAGGATATTATTCTGTCTGGTTCAGTTAAACGTTCAAAAATACGATAACGTCGGTACTCCTCATTATCATTCAGTTCACCAGCAACATTGTCTAATATTTCTGTTACCGCTTGCATAAACTCTTTTTGATTTGGGTTACGGTCTTGAATACGCTGTTTTAATTCAGATATATATTGGCTATCCGGCATACTGATTCCCTTTTTTAACTTTATTTGAAGGCGCGACTTTGAACAAAATATAACCTAACACACCTGCAAATAAAGAGGTGAAAAGAATTGCGGTCTTGGCAATTTCTTGAGTGGCTAAATCTCCTGCAAAGCCTAAACCTGTAATGAATATCGACATAGTGAAGCCTATTCCACCTAACATTCCCAAACCAACCATGTGCCACATATTCAAGCCAGTTGGTAATGTGCCAATGCCAGTTTTAATAGTTAACCAAACCATCAGAGGAATACCAATACCCTTGCCCACAACAAGCCCCAAGAAAATTCCCCATGCTAACGTGCTATTAAGCGTTGCACTCAAACTAGATGCATCAAGTTGGACACCTGCATTTGAAAAGGCAAAAATAGGCAAGACCAATAAACCAACGGGGGTGTGCAGTAATTTTTCCCATCGCCTCAGTGGTGTTGTAGCTTGATTAGCCGTCGCTTTAAGCTCATCGGCCAATTGGTGTTGAGTCTTTGATGCAAGCACCGGTTGATTCGCCCCTCTGTTGATCACTAAGCGCTGAAACCGTTGTGTGACTTTAGCAAGTCGTTCAACCATTACAGAGGCTTTATACTTAGGTCGAGCCGGAATAGCCGCCGCTATTAATATACCCGCTATTGTTGCGTGTACACCTGAGCTTAAAACAGCCAACCATAATAAAATACCAACTACTAAGTACCAAAACGGCTTTCTTATGCCTAAATAGTTGAGTAAAAACAGCATAGCGGTTAGTACTGCTGAGAGCCCAATAAATAGGGCATTGATTGTGTCTGTGTAAAAAATCGCAATAACCATAATGGCACCAATATCATCAATAATGGCTAAGCCAGTTAAAAATGAAAATGCAGCAAGTGGTGCTCTTGCCCCTAGTAGAGCTAAAATACCAACTGCAAAGGCGGTATCGGTAGCCATTGGGATCCCCCAACCAGCAATGTAAGGTGTTCCTGCATTTAATGAAGCAAATATAATTGCAGGAAAAAACATCCCCCCTGCTGCAGCAGCTAAAACCGGAATTAAGTTACTGGGCGAACTTAGGTCTCCAACTAATACTTCTCTTTTTATCTCCATGCCCAACAACAAGAAAAACAACGCCATGAGACCGTCATTAACCCAATGTAACAAGGACATTTGATACAAATTGTCATTTATAGCAAAACCCACCATGCCATGAAGGCCTGAATAAACAGCGTCTGCATATGAGGAGTTAGCAAAGATCAGTGCTACAACAGTTGTTAGTAATAGCACTTTACTACTCGTTGTTTGGTCAGCGATAAAGCGTTGAAAAGGCGTTAATAGTTTTTCAACCTTCTTTTCAATCGTCGGTACCACCACTTCTTCCTTATGCATAATATTCTCCTTTCTGGCTGCGAGTCATTTTCGTTAAGATATCAACCACGTTGAAGTAAGTAGCAATTAAATCAGCGATATAGCGCTTTTCTAGTTCTGGTTTAGACTCTTGAAACACTTTTCTCAACTTAGAGAGGTTTGCAGACTCTACTTGTAAACGTTGCTCTAATAGTGATAACTCGGGAGTAGAAGTATTTCCCACTCGGATTTGATGTAATTGATTATTCCACTTACAAAATAAATCATTTAAGGGCGGTGTGAATTTTTGTTCTGTTTGCCACTTAGCTAACTTCTCATTCATTTGATCAAAAACACTCGATACCTTAATTAACCCATGTCTCACCGACAGATCCTCTACATGATTAGCTAATTCAGCGTAAAACTGGCCAGCTTCTAAAAAAACGATACTTGGAAGATTGGGGTTAGTTGATGTCATATACAGCCTACTTACTCTTGGAACATTGCCTAGATAAAGCGAGGTTTATGCCAGCATTCATGATCAGAGAACAACTGCTTTAGTAACAACTAGTTAAGAAAAAAAGAGATTACATATTTGCGTAATTTTTTTGATAAAGGTTTAAATTTAAGAATAATTAACACTATAACAATGTAAAAATTACAGCCTTAAAAAGAAATATAACAATACTTTGGGCAACTATTTTATAACAACCTATAATTTTCATATACTTACAATACAGGCACGAATTTAGCTACATCTTAGATTCGTTTAAAAATGTTAGCGTAACGTTAACTGAGGTTGATATGTACATTGAATATTTATATGGAATTTTTGGCGTCTTGCTGGCCTACCTCGCAACATTAACAGACTCTATCATTCTTAGCATTTTGCTTAATTGGGTAGCCATCTCCTTGTTAGTTGTGTTTGTTGGATATATGACTAACCAACCAAGAATTTTTAGAAAGCGTACCGATGGTAGTATCCCAACTGCGATAAGGATCATATTCCTGCCCTTTATGGTCGGTGTTCAACTATATAATTATGCAGCAAAGAGTAAAGACGCCAAACGGGATCGACATTACATTCACCACATTCAAGATGACATATATCTCGCTAGTCGATTATCTGCAGAGGAGGCTTTAGAGCTGCGAGAACACGAAGTTAAAGCCGTCTTAGACGTAACTGCTGAATTTGACGCCTTAGACTGGAGCAGCCGTTTTATCGACATGGATTATCTTAATATTCCTATTTTGGACCACAGAAGTCCCACTACCGAACAATTGAGACAGGCTCTCAACTGGATTGACAATAAGCGTAAACAAAACAAACCTGTTATGGTGCATTGCGCCCTTGGCCGTGGTCGATCTTTGTTCTGTGTAGCGGCTTACCTTTTGGCAAAACACCCAGAGCTGGAAGTACGAGATGTATTAACAAGTATTACTGATATCAGAAACCAAGCTGGACTCAACAAGAAGCAGCTAAAAAGATTAATTCAATACAGAGAAGCTGGACTTTTAACTCTCATGCAACCGGCCTGGCTAATAGCAAATCCAGTGTCTGGACAAGGAAAATGGCCCAAGTATCAATTAAAAATCCAAGCTTTCTTAGAGCAACATTACAATCTAAAAGTGGTGGAAACCACAGAAGAGAAAAGTGCCCAAGAATGGGCAAAAGAGGCGGTCGACAACAAGGCCTCTATAGTCATTGCTGCGGGCGGCGATGGCACACTTGCTGAGGTAGCTACGGAACTTATAAACTCAGACGTTAAATTTGGCATTATCCCCCTAGGGACTGCCAATGCGTTAGCGCACACACTGTTTGGTATATCTAGCAAGGTGATACCTATCGAGACCGCTATTAAACATATCATCAGCGACAATACGATTAAAATGGATACTGCGAAATGCAATGATAAAACCATGTTATTGGTGGCTGCAGTGGGTATTGAGCAACAAATGATCAAATCAGCAGACCGGGAAACTAAAAATAAACTTGGCCAATTTGCTTACTTACATGGATTTTGGCAAGCCGTAAACACTGAAGAAAAGTTGGATTTAATGATTCAATTTGACTCTAAACCCGCTCAAAATATAAAAACCAATAGTTTAGTGATTGCTAACGCGGCGCCTTTTTCTACGGTTTTAGCGCAAGGACATGGCACTCCTAACTTTCATGATGGTCTATTAAATATTACATGGTTTGATGAAAGTAATACGGTTATAGAAAACATTTCTGATGCTGCAAGTTTAATGATTGCAGGCCTTTCTGAAGCGCCCACCTCAAATTCTATTCATAAAGCAAAAGCAGAAAAAATAACAATTAGAAGTAAAGCGTCCATTGGGTACGTAATTGACGGCGAGACTTTTGAGGCCAACGAGATAAAAATCTTAGTGCAACCTGCGTCATTAAATATTTTGCTTGACCCAAACACAACGACAGCCATTGCCGCAAAATCTGACGGAGGTCAATAATGAACATTAGTCTTCAACAAGTTATAGGTTTTACGATAAGAACGATTGATGGTGAATATGGCACTGTGTCCGATTTTTTATTCTCTAGTAAAGATCATGTTATTCGCTATTTAGTGGTTGACCCGCAAAAGTGGAACCCACTAAGTCAAAAGTTGTTAGTTTCACCCGTATCGGTTTATTACATCAATATTGACTCGCAAGAGGTTTGCTTAAGCATTGACACCAACAAGCTAAAAGCTGCGCCAGGATTAGAAGACCATGAAACAGTCTCAAGACACTTTGAGGCAGAACTATACCGATACTATGGTTATGGTTATTATTGGATGGGAGCTGACTTATGGGGCATGAGTTCTGACCCAACATTATTAAAGACTCATATTATAGATGATCAACCTGACAGCGAATTATCAGAGGATGATATACCGCTTCGCTCCATCAATGAGGTCTGCACGTATTTGGTTTCAACTCAGGACAATAAGCATCATCATTTAAGTGACTTTATCCTCAATACAAAAAGCTGGAACCTGCAGTTTGCTGTCATTAACGCTCAAAACGGTTTAATTTCTACCGAACGTTGCCTTATTAACGTCGCAGCTATTAGCGAATATAGTTGGCATCAACAATTGGTAAAGGTTGCCGTTTCTTCTGCACAAGTTTTAGGCAACCCTCACTATAATGCTAATTTGATCAACAGTGAACAGTTCCTATCTATGATGGAGCTGTCACCTATTGAACTTGAGAAAAACCCTGAGTAGAACAGTTTAATTATTAGGGAAGTACAACGTTGCTATTCATCGTTGTACTTTTCAAGTTTGTTATAAAGGGTTTTTACGCTGATTCCTAGCTTATCCGCCGTTTCTGATTTGTTGCCATTATTTTTTTCAAGATTCTTTTCTATGGCTATTTTTTCTATATCCTCTAATGGAACATCTAGAGGAATACTTTCTGCAAGTGGGTTTTCCTCAGGGTTAGACATGTCATCAAACAAAATATGCTCGGCGCCTATAACGTCCTCAGCTAAAATAAAACTGCGCTCCACTACATGTTTAAGTTCTCTTACATTCCCTGTCCATTGGTGTGACTCTAATAGTGCAACTGCCGCTGAGGAAAGTGACTTTGACGCATTATTTTCCATATTTCTATAAGCTAAAAAGTGTTGAGCTAAACCTATAATATCTGTACTTCTTTGTCTTAGCGGCGGCAGCTGTAGTGGGAATTGAGCAAGTCGGTAGTATAAGTCTTCCCGAATAAACTCACCCATTGTTTCGTCCATAACTCGGTTTGATGCAGCAACTACTCTCACGTTACATTGCAAGACTTTGTCACTGCCAACTGGCCTATACTCACCCGTTTCAAGCACTCGAAGTAATTTCACTTGATGCTCAAGTGGCATCTCGGTAATCTCATCTAAAAATAAAGTACCTTTGTCTGCTTGTTCAAATACGCCCTTATGGTCTCTATTCGCTCCTGTAAATGCACCTTTAACATGGCCAAAAAGTTCACTTTCTACTAACTCAGGACTTAAAGCTCCACAGTTCACCGCAATAAAAGGTCCTGGCGCTCTATCACTCACTAAATGTATAGTATTCGCTACTAGTTCTTTACCGGTTCCACTTTCCCCGTTAACAAATACGTTGGCTTCTGTTGAAGCGACTTTTCGTAAAGTACGATATAGCTTTTTCATTGGCTTTGATGAGCCTAACAACAAGCCAAATTGGTCTAAAACACTTGTTTTTGCCGACTTTGAAACATGCTTTTGTTCGCTTAAATCTTCTATTAGTTCTGACAGAGTGTTGTTAATACTTTCATTATCAAAAGGCGACCGAAAGTGATAGGTAACGCCATTGAACATTGCTTGGTCGATATAGGGGTTTGGCTTGCCATCACTAAATAATACTACTTCTGTTGATGTCTCTTGATTCACTTCTTTTAAAAGAGCCAAGTCTGATGCCGTAAAATTATTGGCCTGTATTAAAGCGATATCTATTTGATTGTCTTTAAGTTGAATTAAACCTTCTCCAGCTTCAGAAACATAAAAAGACTGTTTACTAGGTCCTGATACACTAGCTTGAATAGATTTAAGTAGCGCTTTGTCTGTAAGGTCAATCAAAAAATTTAAGGTGGCCATAACGTCCTATTGTTTAGTCTAATTTTCAGGTTGAGAAAGCATTCGCCTCAACGTGTTATACATTTGCTTAATGTCGACTGGTTTACCGATAAATTCGTCAAAACCAGCAAGCTTATATTCTTTTATATCATCAGCCATTATGTTTGCAGAAATGGCGATAACAGGTAAAGTTGGAAATTGTTTTTTTATTGATTTGCACGCAGAGATACCGTCTAAAACCGGCATTTGAATATCCATTAACACTAAGTCAAATGTAGAGCTAGAAACTTGGTCTATGGCTAATTGACCATTTTCTACTATTTCAAAATAGCACTTGGTTTTCTTCATTATGGCTCTAAACAGGATTTGGTTCACTTTATTATCTTCTGCTATCAAAATTCGTTTAGTGCTTAGGTCCGGTACGTCTACGTTTTTGTTATCAGCTTGCTCTCGATTGTTCACGTCTAGTTGATGTGGCATTAGTGGTAAAGACACCTTGAAGCAGCTACCAACATTCAACTCACTCGTCACCTCTATTGAACCATTCATTTCAGAAACCAACATCTCTGTAATTGCCATGCCTAGTCCTGTGCCTCCAAAATTGCGAGTTGTAGAGCTATCGGCCTGCTCAAAACGGTGAAACAACTTATCAACGGCATTGTTATCCATGCCAATACCCGTATCAGTTACACTAAAAGAAACAACCCATTGGTTTTGACTATTTTGGGTACTTGAAACATGTATTTCAACCTTGCCTTGTTGAGTAAATTTAACCGCATTTGAAACAATATTGGTTATGATCTGCTGAATTCGTGTAGCATCTCCTAACCAGCCATCCTCATAATCATCAGACACTTGCAAGATTAACTCTATTCCTTTTTCTTTCGCGACTAAATGTTGATACTTTAAAACTTCATCAATCAAGCCTTGAAGTGAAAAAGGGGCTGCAACTAGTGTCAATTTGCCCGCCTCAATTTTAGAAAAGTCCAAAATGTCATTAATAATAGTTAGCAGTGACTTAGTCGATGTTAACGCTTGTTGGGTAAGCTGTTTGACGTTATTTGACAATGGTTCCATTGCGATTAGTTGCAATGTACCTAATATTCCATTCATTGGTGTTCTAACTTCATGACTCATGTTGGCTAAAAAAGCCGATTTAGCTGCGGTAGCAACTTCTGCTTGTTGTTTTGATTTATCAAGTAAGTCATTTTTCTCTTTTAACAACTCAATATTATGCGTTAAGTAATCATTAGATAATTCAAGCGCAATGGTTTTGTCACGGACCATTGATTTTAATTTCCGGTTAAACACGATTTGATAACCTAAGAAAAACAACACGACACTCACCACCGCAACAATGGCAACAATTAGGTTTGTAGTAAGTTTATAAGGGTTTTTTATATAGTCAGTAAGTAACAGGCCTTTAATAGATGAATCAGCAGGCGCCATCTCTAATCCCCTATAGGAGTGAGCAATACGCTCAAAACGTTCTGGGTACATGGTACCTATCGGAACAAAGCTTTCTTTGACTAAGGTTTGAATTGATTGTGCTTCTAATTCTAGTTTTTTCCGGTTTGCTTGAGGCGTGTATTTAGCAAGAATCAAGTCAATAGCTTGGTTCGGATTTGAAACAGCGTCTCTCCAGCCCATTCTTGCTGCTTTTACAAAACGATTGACACTGTCGATATCCATCTCAACTCTATTTTGCGTGGTAAAAATAAGATCACCATAAAAATCAATTCCATAACTGCTAGGGTCTAACACATTCACTTCATATCCAGCTAAATCATACAAGTGCGGCTGATTAGACGTATACACAGATAAAAGGTCTGCCTGGTCTTCCACAAGTGCCCAGTTATTAAAGTTATGAGGAACTGCTGTGAACTTACTGTCGTCAATATTAAACAACTGTAACATGGCTTGTAATGAAGCGTCGTCAATGGAGCGTTGATACATTATTCTCTTGCCAATTAAATCATAAGGACTTTTGATTCCTTTTTCTTTAAGGCTCATTAATACCAGAGGGCTAGATTGAAAAATAGTAGACGCAATAACCACTTTTTTATTTAACAATCGTTGTAATACAATGCTTGAATCAGCAACTCCGAAGTCGGCTCGACCTTCTAACACGTCATTAACAGGGGACGTTTTGGGATTTCGCTCTAGAATAGTGACGTCAAAACCTGCGTCTTTAAAGTAACCTTTTTCCAAAGCGACGTAATACCCCGCAAATTGGAACTGATGCATCCATTTTAGTTGCAGTGAAACCGGCTCTAGTGCTTGGGAGAATGCTGGAATTGTAAATGTAATTCCCAACCACAGTAGTGCTGAGAAAATATAGTTTTTGCGCACACGTTACTCCTTTTATGTTCAAGAATAATCATAGCGTAACTCCCATAAATTGGGGTGTGAAAGTTGATTAAAGTTAGGCCGTTCTTGCTCTGGAAAGATCTGCCTTAATATATTTAGAATAAGCCCCTGTGTAATACTTTTCAGTCTTTTTAACTTTATTCAAAACAATACCGCCAACAATAATATTAGCTTGAGCTAACTCTTCTAAACAATTGCTAAGTTCATTTTGGCTGGTTTTTTCAACATCCACTATTAAGTAAATACTGTCTACATGTTTTGAGATTACAAATGCATCACTAACCGACATCACCGGTGGACACTCTAGTACGACGCGTTCATAATTTTATTTTAGCGCGTCCACAATCTTTTTAAGTCGGGGTTGTGATAAGAATAACAAGGGATTTTTCGATTGAAAACCAGCCGTTAGTACATGGTATTTGTACTCTGTATCGCGGTGAATACTTTCACTTAATTTCTGCTTTTTTGCGATTAGGTTTGTTAAACCAGGACTATTCACATTAATACCTAACGCGTCGCCTATTGAAGGAAAACGTAAGTCAGCATCAACTAAAATGGTTTTTTCCAATTCAGAAAAGCTATTAGCCAGCTGAATAGACAGACTAGATTTACCATCATTGGGTGTTATTGAAGTAATAGCGATGACCTTTTGACGAGATAGTTTGGCATCCAGTAAAATATTGGTTCTTGTTGAACGCATTGCTTCCATAAAGTTCATATGTTTCGCAGCGTCTAATTTAAACAACGGCTTCTTACGAGTACCACGAACTCTAATTTTAGGGATAACACCAATTATTTTTGTATTATACGACCTTGCCACTTTTCTAAATTGAAGCACTTTACTCGCTAACATAGCTTCTATTAAAACAATCATAGCGGCCAATAAAGCACTGGCTAATGCAGCAAGCGTGTATATTAAAATTGATTTTTTATTATTAGGGCTAGAACTAATTTCGGCTTTCTCTACCACTAAAAGGTTTGAGGCATTAGCTAAATCACGCATCATTTCAGATTCTTTTAAGCGCTTCATTAGATTTTCGTATAGCTCTAAATTAGCATCAAACTCTCGTCTTAACTTTTGATATTCAAATTCAATCATACCTAAATCACGCAATCTAGACGTTGCCTTAGTTAAAGCTTCTTCGACTGATGAGAGATTTGATTTTTCTAGCTGTAAGGTCTTATCCAACGTTTTTATATGACTATCTAGCTCTAAGGTTACGTCTGAACGCGCGTCTTCGAACAATAGTTTAGCTTTTATATACGCTGGGTGTTTAGGACCATACCTAAGCTTAACTTGACCAAACGCTTCCTGGGTATTCTGAAGTTTAATTTTACTTTGACCAAGCGCTTTAGCGTTAGCAACAGCAGGAATACTAAAGAGTTCTTCTGGTGAAGACTTATGCTTCACTATTTGCAACTTAAGTATTTGTAACCTTTCGACTTCGCGAGTTGTGTCGTACTTCTCTTTTGTTAACTTCTCTAATTTCGACTTTTCCACCGCTATTGCGCTGTTGATATCAATAAATCCATGCTCATTTTGGTGTTCTGATATGCGTTGCTCAGCTTCTAATAAGTTTTGCTTCACGCCAGACAGCTTCGACTCTAGCCAATAAGCATTATCTTTGTTTTTGCCTTCCATTATCTCTTCTTTAAAGTTAATGAAAGTTTTGGCTATTTCATTGGCAACAATTGCTGAATGACTTGGTGAGTGAGACTCGTATGAAACTTTTACTAAGTTAGTGCCAGCTTTTGGGTCAACTTTTATATTCTTGCTTAGAATGTCAATTGCAAAAGAACGGTTTTTAACCAGTAGTTGTTCTGAATGAATAAAGGGTTCATACCCTGATTGCATTTGATAATGCACATTATGTATCAGGTTTAGGTTATCAACTATTTGCCCAGCAAATCGTCGACTTCTCAACAACTCCAGTTCCGTTTCCGTATTATCAGCTACGGTTAAACCACTGGTCATTATGTTTTGAATCGCGTCTGCTTTTGAGGACGTTTCTTTGAACATAATTAACGTAGAAGAGGTGTAGCGATCTGGTACTTTTAGCAAGTAGTTGTAGGCCAAAACACCTGAAAGCAAAACACACAAGACCACAAACCATTTTCTCGACCATACGATCGAAAACAGTTCACCTAAGTCTATAACATCATCAAGTTGATGAATTTGTTTGCTTTGCTCTTCCATCATTAGAAAAAGCTCTTTTCAATTTTTATAACATCACCTGGCATTATAATTGTAGATTTTTTTAGCTTTTAATGGCTTTTGTGGATAACCTCGCAAGACAATCCATTCAGATCCTGACGCTCGGTCTTTTAAACCGCCGGACAAAGCAATGGCCTGTTCAATGGTTAATTCGGCTTGATATTTATAACTTCCGGGGTTTTTCACCTCACCATGGATGAAGAACGGACGATATTGCCTAACAGTTAAAGTAACATAAGGATTAACTAAGTATCCATCTTTAAAGAGGTTTTCCACTTTTAACTTAGCTTCCTCCCCAGATAGTCCTTCTAAATTCACTTGGCCTATCAGCGGTAAATTAATAAAACCAGCCTGACTAATTTTTGCTCTTACATTTAGCTCTGGTTCTTGAAAAACAAATATCTCAATTTCATCTCCAGGGCCCAATTGATATTCGCTTGATCCAGCAGCCATGGCATCTGCAATAACTAAGAAAAACAGCCCAAATACAGATAGAGTTAAGTTTATAATGGACTGTTTTAGCATTAAAACAGCTCCCAATTTACAGACACAGAAAAGTTTAAACCGTCGTGAATTAAATTATCTCTTGAACCTGAAAAATCTTGGTATTCCATTGATGAGCCTAAAGATAAGTAGTCAGTTAACCGCCATAAAATAGATTGTTTAAACTCTAAACTTGACGCACTTACCCCATCTTGAAATTTATAAGATTTATAGTTGGCGAGTGTCGTCAGCTTAATATCTTCAGTAAATATCCAATCTAAAGTCAAATCATTACCAGTAAGTTCAACACTTTTAAAACTAGGATCTGGTGAACCACTAATTTTTCTTTCAGTTCCTATTAGCAACTGAAAGTTATCAGTTAAGGTCAATCTGTTCTTAAGATTCCAAGACAGTAAATTAGATTGCTGCGAATTATTCTCTGCATACTGATGGCTATTGCCAATAAGAATATCAATTTGACTGTTGCCTAAATAGTCCGTCCTAATTCCCACATAAGCACCAGTGACATCAAGGGAATAGCCAGAATTACTTAATAATTGGTTATTAAAAATATTCTCTGTTCGATGTTGGCCAATTTGAAATAGAAAGTGAGAATCTTCCGAGAATCGGTCTGAATATAATGCGTCAATTGAAGCCTTGGTTTCATCTTTGAAAAGCAGATCGTTCTCATATAAATATTCTGAACGCTCTTTTCTATCTATGGAAATAACCATAGATCTATTTTTAGCCGCGGAGCCGATGCTTAATCGAACACCTTGTTGGTTTGAAATGCTTTGAATAACATTTGAGAATTCACTTTGAAACCTAGCTTGTTCCAACTGAGGGGGAGCAACATTGTCACTTTGACTAATAAATAAATCTAAATCAATGATTGAGTTAACGAACACACGACTTTGTATATCCAGTGAATAATCCACTTTAGATTCTAGGCTTGA
>JAOHFM010000048.1 GCA_028098005.1 Psychrosphaera sp. | reverse complement strand
GTATTGCTCTATTATTGCAAACAGATTGTTCACTACGAGAGATATCAAGACGAGTAAAAAGAAGCGTTATTTTTGTTAAAACAATAGCGAGTCAAATTGGAGCATATTTTCAGCGGAGAACCCAATTTATAACACCAGACATCATTTTTCGAGTGACTGAAAGTGCCCAAATTGGCGAGCACAGAAAACAAATAGCAAAGAGAGAGAGTATTTCAGTTGGTGCAGTAGAGCAAATTATTCAAAGTGTTCCGGGTTTGCCTGAAAAAAGGAAACTAATAAGATTTGAACAACGGCGATCAGTGGCAAGAGCTTCGATAGAAAATGCAATCGAATCATCTCCATCGATTACCAGAGGTAAAATTAAGAATGCTTGCGGTGCTAACTATACGTGGCTTTATAAACATGACAGCGAATGGTTATACAAAACACTGCCAAAGGCTCTGAACTACACCAAAAAATAGCGGAGAAAGCACAATGAATAAAACTTGTATTTATATACCACCGGATGTTTTAGATAGCGCAAAAACTTATTTAGAGTCAAAACCATCGACTCCTGAAGAAGTCGTGATGCATTGGATTCGCCTAGGTAAAGCAATAGATGGTGAACTTAGTGATTCCCAAGCAATGAACCTTCAATTGGGTAATCTTAAAATCTGTTTAGTACCAAAAGATTAGGTTAGATTTATGTTTGAAAATGAACAAAAACGAATTGTAATAGATAAGTTTGTATCTTGGTCGGGAAACAATGAAATAGCCGATTTTTGGTATTGTAACGGCTGTATAGCCTCATTGGGAATGACACCGGAAGAGGCTGTTGACGCCGGATATTATAAGGAAGTTATTGCGTATTTACGGATTAACGGTTTAGGTAGCTCTTAATCGAATCTAAATGTTGTTGTAAAGATAGAAGGCAAGAGTTATCTAAATACCAACTATATGTAAAAAAAAGTTTTTAATTTAGGTACTGTATTTACTCATTCGAGTGAGTTGGGTAGACTTGAATGTCAACTTTTGTCGTAAACTATTGTTTAAAAAGAAAATCAATTAGAGTTTTGTTTTACATGCTTACAAATGGGAGTTAACTTTCTTCCTTTGCTTTTTGAATACTCCATACTTTTTAAGACTTTAGTCTACGGCTCCGTATTTGAGTTATCAAAAGGATTATATATGGACATTGAGTGCCTCGACCCCCTTGGTATAAATGCCTTTGAAAGAAAAGCAAATGACGTTTTATCAGAACACCTGCCAAATAGTTGGAAAGGGTATTCGGGCCTTGAAATGCATGGCCGTCAAGCTAAAGACTTTCAATCAGATATTATAATAATTACTCACGATCGTATAATCGTTGTAGAGCTAAAGAATTATATTGGAAGAATTTACTCAACTGGCAATAAGTGGGTGCAGGAGTATTCTGATGGTAGGCAGGAGCAGAGAACACACGCTGTTTCTCAGGCCAATAGAGCTGCAAAGATACTTAAATCAAAACTACAGGATAAGTTGAAGGGAAAATATGTACCATATGTAGACAAGGTCGTTGTCCTTTGTGGTAGTGCGACGTCTGCCGACTTACCGGATGGTGAAAGGGAGTGTGTTTTATCTCTGGATGAGTTTAAGAATATTGGAGATGAAAAGTTTTATAAAAAGTATTTTGGTAAGTCATTCTCTTTTTCCAGAAAAGAGGACTTTCCCAATAAAAATATTAGAATATGGGATCGTATTTTTCTCAACAACAGCGCAGACTTCAAGCCTAAAAGATTTTCTTCGAACAATTACGTAATAAATAGTAGCTTTTTATTTCAACATAAGGACGGCCTTTATAAAGAGTATGAAAGCCAAAGAGCAGATAACGCAAATTACAAGGCGTTAATGCGTCGTTGGGACTTTACGTCCCCTTGTATAATTGAGCACTCTAGAACTCCTGAACAACGAGCAGTACTAGCTCAAAGGGAGTCAAATGTACTAGGCTATATTGATACACAAGACGAAGACTTAAAGAATAGCCACTTAAATTTAATACATATTCCAAGTGAACTGACAGAAGATTTTGTAGAGCTTTATGAATGGCCTAATAGAAAAGAGCGGCTTGATACCTTTATTAGGAAAAATAACAATAAACTGACAGACTCACAACGACTGGACTTAATGCAGATGCTAATAAGCCAGTTGTCTAGGCTCCATGACATCGAAGTGGCTCATCGTGATTTAGGCCCTCATAGCATCTGGCTTTCATTGCCCAGTAAAGTCGTGCTATCCAATTTCCTTACCGCCTATTATCCCGATCCTGATAAAAATAGTGTGTCGTTCGCGCGGAAAATTATTCAGCATGGAAGAGTGGAAACTCCAGAAGAGTTATTTGAAGACGAATCCCACGGCACTGCTTTTACAAGGGATGTTTACCTTGCTACGGCTGCATGTCACTTTATAGCTTTTGGCGAATGGCCTAGAAAGGAAGAAGGAATCTACGTATGGAAAAAGCTGAAAAACAACTCCATAAGTGACAAATTAAGTGATTGGTTTGCACGAGGCCTTGAACTTGATACCAGAGAGCGCTTTCAAGATTTAGCTGCTTCATTAACTGAATTTAACAAACTACTGAATTCCAAAGTGGAAGACTCGGCTCAAGCGCTATCAGCATTCTTGAAATATCATGATGACAGTAATGTTTTCGTGGATTTTGGTGCCGTA
Organism: Psychrosphaera sp.; assembly: GCA_028098005.1. Next base: position 9,774 of record JAOHFM010000048.1, on the reverse strand, counting down.
CCAGTCAAATCGGATGGTACTTACCACCTGTTAAAGGGCCAAGATGAAACATTTGGGTTAAAAGTTTGGTTTGGAGTTAATGAGGTTACTAGTAGTGGTGAAATAAATCACCAATTACTTGCATTTTTCAGTCGACTAGAAAGTATTAAAAACTCCAACTTAGATATTTTACCGAAAATATTAGGCTTTGGTTTTAACCCAACAATGACTAGTGTTTATTTTAAATATGAATGGCTTAACGGTACAACTTGGGAAGAGTCAATTCAAAGTTTAGAAAAAAATGAAGCATTTAATTTATCTAAGAAGCTTCTTTCGGCACTGATAAAGCTGAATGCAGCAAAACTGTATCATGGTGACTTGCACCCCAAAAATGTAATTATTCACGAGGGTGACGTTCGTTTCATTGACTTAGCTGAATATAATTTAATTGAAGCGGAGAAATTTACCCCAGCATACATACCTGCATCCTATGAATCATTGCAAAAGTCAGCAATAGATCGATTTGCTGCCATTAAAATGGTCAAGGAATTAGCTACGAAATTTATGTCTATACATTTGATTAAATACACGAAAGAGTTGCTAGAACTTCCAGAAATTTCGACGAATGAGCTAGAAAGGTTTTTAGACAATTTTGACTTAATTGTTAACCCGCCACCTCTACCAAAGTTAGAAAAATATGAAGTTAATCATAAAAGCTTTAATACTTTTGATAAAGAGTTAGTGTCTGATGACGGCCAATATTACATTTCTTTGTCTTTGAATGCAGGAAAAAGCAATGATTTACTTGGGGTGCAACTTAGTGGAGTAAAAACGAGCATAAATTTACTCATTGAAGAAAAGAAAAAGTTTATTGTTGGTGCGAGTGTTAGGGAGCTTCGACACGATCAATTTATCAGGAATAAACGGGACTCGCTAATAAAATTAACTGGCTCGATATCTTTGACGCACAAGACTGCCGCTTCAAGTGAGGGGTTTATCGACTTTATCTTAAATAGCGAAGCTTATAAATCGCTGAGTAATGAAAAACCAGTTCAACCACAACCTTTAAATAGAACCACTAGAACTTTGAGCTTACCCTCAATAGCTAAGTCATCTGTTGTCGACGCGAGAGAAATATGGAAAGTATTGGTTGAAACTGAAGAAGAGAGTTATCCGAAGATTCAAGTCGCAACCGAACCTCATTACGCATTAGATCAATCATTAAGTTTTTCTTACTCACTTGCAGATAGTAAATTTGATTTTGATATCAGAACTGAACGTGTAAATGTAAAAACAGACGTCAGGGGTGAAATGAAGGTTGTTGGTGTAGTGCAAAGGCTAGGATCAGATACAATTTCAATAAAACCAAAAACGAATATTAATATAGAGGTTGGTGATACTCTAACATTAGAGGGCAGCATGAGTGCAGCATCTCTATCAAAAAGAGAAAAAGCAGTTACAAAATTGATAACTGGTCGTGCAGTAATTAATAATCTTCCTGATTACTTTTCCCCCGGCTTAGTTGCTGAACATACTGATGGCGAACCCCCTACTGATTCAGAATTGGATTCATATACAGAGTATGATGACGACAACAAAATTGTATTTTCTTTAAATGAACAACAAAGAGATGCATTTAAGACCTTGTACAAATATGGCCCTGTCGCGCTACTTCAGGGACCCCCGGGAACAGGTAAAACAGCCTTTATAGGTTCATATATACATTATTCAATTAGAAAAGGTGCTCGTAGAGTATTATTAGTTAGTCAATCTCATGAGGCTGTGAATAATGCTTCTGAAAAAGTACGTTCGCTGTTTCGAAAAAATGAAGAAGCAATTGATATTGTCCGTCTTGGCGATGAAACTAATTTGTCAGCTTCGTTAACTGATGTCGGTGAAAAAGCACTGCAAGAACACTATAGGGACAAGTTTAGAGCTGAATATATAGAGCGATTGTGTACATTGTTAGAACACATAGGAATCCCGGAAGAAATGGCGGTTCTCATTGCTGAATTTGAAGCTTCATTTGGTCAGAAATTTGATCAATTACTTTCCCAAACTAAAGACAAGGACTTAGCTGATACGCCGGAGTTGAGGAAGAGAGAAGCAAAGTTAAAAGAAAATTTGGAGAATTTTCTATCTCGCAATTCTGCGAAGTTAAATTCATTCGCAAACGTTCCTACTGAAAATATAAGGGACAGTCTACTTCGTGACTTAGCCGCTCTATTTGAAATCTACTCTCAACAAATAATTTTCAAAGTTAAGAATGTCATAGAGACGTCAAATGAATGGCTAAGTGTTATGGCTTCTGGCAAGGCTCAATTTCAGAACTTTCTCGCAAAGACTAGAACTTTAGTTTGCGGCACATGTGTTGGTATAGGCCGACATCACTATGGAATCCAAGAAAACCTATATGACCTAGTCGTAATAGATGAGGCAGCGCGCTCTCCAGCAAGCGAACTAGCAATTGCGATGCAAGTCGGTAAAAAAGTCTTATTGGTTGGAGATCATAAACAACTACCACCTCTTTATGATGAAAACCACATAAAAGCGGCCAAGCGTGAGCTACCCAAGCTTGATGAAAAAGAGTTAAAAAGGAGCGACTTTGAAAGAGCGTTTGTTTCAGACTATGGGCGTAAAGTAGGAAGATCACTTTTGATGCAGTATCGAATGTGTCCGCCAATTGGTAATTTGGTGTCTTCAAATTTTTATGAAGGAGCTTTGTCAACTGGTAGAGGTGATACAGCAATTCAATACAAAAATTTAATAGCACCATTTGCTAGTACTGTTACATGGTTTGATACGTCTTCGGCAGGTAAAAAAGGGTTTGAGTCAAAGCCTAAAGGAAGAGGGGTAAATGAAAATAGCTATGTCAACGCATTTGAAGCCGATTCTATTATTTCGATTATTGAACGTATGTATGAGAATGACAAAGATGGTCAAACTCTTAGCGAGGGCGAAGAGCCAAAGATTGGTGTAATTTGCATGTATGCAGAGCAAGTTCGACTTTTAGTCAAAAAAATCAACAGTATCTCTTGGGCCAGAAACTTGTTGGAAAAACGAATTCTCAAAGTTGATACTGTTGATAGCTATCAAGGAAAGGAAAACGATATTATTATTCTCTCATTAGTCAGGAATAATTCTAACTTTAAGCAAGGTCATGTTTCTTCAGAAAATAGAGCAAACGTTTCTTTATCTAGGGCAAAAGAAGCCTTGTTCATTGTAGGTAATAGCGAAATGTGGAGTGAAAATAATAAAGAATCTGCTTTTGGCCGAGTACTACATTACATTAAAGGAAATGAAACTCCAGAATACGCAGTTAGAAATGTTTTAGGAGGAGAAAAATAATGAAGATTCAATTAAATCGCATTGATTTTGCCCTTCCTACAAAGTCATTCTTCATCGACTATACAGTCAGTCAAAAAAGGCAGCTTCCTGTAGTTAAAGAATTTATCATTCGAATTTTACACTCCGTGGGACCGTCCCCTGTATCATTAATCCAAAACTATTTTGGTTTTACGATGTCTGAAACACAAGCAGTTTTAGATGATCTTATTGAAGAAAGTCTAATTAAGTGGAGCAGTGAAGAAATTGAACTAACGAATCATGCTTTGGAAAATTTCGAAGAAGTAGAAGGTAGTATGCTACCAAGGTTCTTTGAAGTTGTAGATAAGTTAGATACGGTATTTTTTGAATTGAGTGAATTTAGAATGTTACCTAGATCAGTTCAAAGGAGTGGTCTTAAAAGCTCATCTTTATCTTTGCCACTTCCTGATGATTGTTATTCAAACCTTAATGACAAAGCACGATCTTCCTTTGATAGTAGCTTTGAGCATTTTAGAGAAGTCGTTAAAGGTGAAGACATTTATGCAGACAGGGAAGAGCTTTATAAAATAAATCATGTAAATAGCAAGTTTGATGTATCCATTCCTATACCAGTGGAGTTTTTTATAGATACATCAGCACCACACACTATACAAAGTGCCTATGAAGACGCCGCGTTAGATGAGTGGGATATCAATAAGTCTTTATTTAAATATATGGATTCTGTTTTAATATCAGAGTCAAAACTTTGCAATTCAATTTCGTTTCATGATTATTTGACAGCAACTGATGATCCAATACTAATAAAGTATTGGGACGATATGGAAGGTGTATTGAACACTGAATTGTTATTAAGTCATTTTAAAGATGGTCTCGGTAACGACTCAAGTAAAACTCAATTAATAGTTGGAAACTTATACACAGAACACAACTCGAACGCGATAATTGAAAAACTAAAAGAAGTATATGATGGTAAGCCAAATTCCAATGGGATGATTTGGTTTACTAGAGCAGAAAGCAGAACTTGGGGCCGGACAAAAGCTCTAGGAAAACTTGTAGAGTCTATTTACTCTTTGTTTGATAAGAGACGTAAAACTTCAGATAGTGTTTTGGTAATGTCTTGCTCAAGTAAACCAGAGTCATATGCGTTAAAGAAAATATATAGAAATGTAGAAGCACAGCTTTTAGACTGTGAAATGACTTTTGGTGGAGAAAACACTGAAATATTGTTAATTCCTAATGTCATGGTTGCTTGTTTATACCACGTAACTCTGAATGATGAACGCGATCTAACTTTACCTGTCGGTTATGTTAGCTTTGCGCCAGAACTTATAGAGTCAGTTACTCAAAACATAAAAATGTGGTCGGGAGAAGAAGCTGTTTTTAATCAATACTTTGAAAACAATACAACTGATATAAAAAATACAGTGCTAAACAAAATTTATAGTCCTATTTTATTTCAAGAATTAAACAGGAACAAATAAAAATGTTTAGGTTTTGATTGTGACTTCCTTGTACATTTAATCTATGAGTTATCCTTCAAACTTGGTCCGATTGCCACTAAGTTTAACTATTTTCTTCTAACCTTTTGTAGGGAAACTTAGTTATTTTTTCAATGGAAATCGCATTCGACTTTAAAGAGTTGGCAGGTTGCTCATAGGGAAACTTAGTTATCCTAGACATTTTCTACTTAAAAGGAATACAACTATCGGGGTTAGGTTTAGAACCGTTAGCTGAGTTTTTATATAAGTAACGTTAAAAGCGAACCGTAAATGGTTCGCTTTTTTTTGTGTTGAAATTATGTAACGTTAGATTGATTTATAAATCAAACCTTTCTCCAATTCAAATGCGCTACAGTGCTATTGTTACTGTATTTGTTTTCTATCGCGCGTTTGCTACAAAACAGCTATTTTGACTTGATTTTTTATAAAAATAGGCATTGCAGGTGATTTAGTTTGTATTTCCCCTTTAATTTTAGGATTAAATATAATAAGTTAGCTAATAAATATACAACCCTTGGGGAATTAGACGGATGAACATAATAAAAAATATTGGTTTGGCAATACTGCTCGTTGCATCTACAAATGTGAGTGCCGGATTGATATCAGATTATGTTTTGGATGACACAACAAATACAGTCTTCGATAATCGAAGTGGTTTAGAGTGGCTCCGATGGGATCAAACGGATGGTATGACTATCCAACAAGCTCTTTCCGACTATAAAGCCGGAGGTTGGCAGCTAGCGTCTAATGCACAGGCAGCCTATTTATTTAACACATTCGACCTATCTTACGGTACATTTACTTGGTCTGAAGAAGAGTCTCTAGAAAGTCTTTTTAACAGTTCTTCTAATGGACTAATTGAAGCTACCGATGACCGTGAATTAATGCTTGTAAATCTGTTTGGCATTACATTCGAAGAATATAACATGGGTATTGATCCTCCAGATGGTATGCAATATTCAGCAGCGTTTTTTGGCAGCGATGCTGACCAAGACGGCAATTACAACCGTATGTGGGTTATGGACGATTATGGTGTTAATCAAAGTAAAAAAGGGCGCGCACAATTTGACAGAGACGAATATGACCTTTCATCTCGAGGAAGAACGACAGGCGTTGCCCTTGTTCGTGCTGCCCCAGTAACTATATTTTCGACGTCATCAACGGTGGTGCCCGCAATAAACTCACCTGTAGGTACAGCTACCTCGGTTAGTGAGCCTACAACGCTTGCCCTTTTAGCAATGGCGTTACTTGGTGTGAGTGTTAGACAAGGTCGACGAAGCCAGCAACAAACTGTTTAAATCATGATACTTAAAGAAAGTTACTTTTATATGTCGTGAGCTCAAACAAAGATTAACGTTTATTTGAGCTCATTAATTTGTATCATTTTTCATCAATTTATGGAAAGCTGTAGATATTAATTTCTAACAAGTTTTTATCTATCTCATGTCGAAATGTTTTGTGGCAAAAATGTTAGGCTCCAAAATGAAAATGGTTTAGTCCATTTCTACAACTATGAAAAAGTCTAACCTGATTTATAAATCAATTTTTTCGCTATGGCTGGTTCTTCTAGTTATATACTCAGGTGTCTCAACCGCTGATTCAATATCCACAAATAACTCGCTAGAACTTGTAAATTCAGACCTTTTTATTTTAAAAGACGACAGTCATTTATTTGCAGCTGAAGAGGTGTTCGCCAAGTTTAAACAAGGCGAATTGCCTAAGAATACTCAAAGCCAGGTGAGCTTCGGTTTTACCGATAGCGTTGTGTGGGCCCTATTACCTATTACTAACGACACAAATACTCCTAAATCATTAATACTCAAAATTGACAATGCCTGGTTAGATGAAATAGACGTTTTCTTTTATGAGCAAAATGTATTAGTTAGAAATACAAAGCTGGGCGACACCACTTCTTTTAAAAGTCGCGAACGCCAAAAGCGAATGCCTTCTGTCACTTATACCTTTTTACCAGGCTCTCATTATGTGTTACTACGACTTAGGTCGGAAGATCCAATGACGTTTCCTGTTTACCTCGGTGATGCACTGAGCGTCAGTAAGTATGAGCAAAAAAATGATTACTTCTACGGTGCATTATATGGCGGCTTAATCATTCTTTTGATTTATAACCTAGCGCTTTACGCTTACTCTAAAGAAATTAGATATAGCCTTTATTCGTTTTATTTATTTTCATTTACAGCATTTAATTTTACCTATACAGGGCATGGCTTTTGGTTGCTTTGGCCCACAGATATATCAATGCAACAATGGCTAATGCCAGTGCTTATGTTTGCTTATTTGGTTTCAGGCGTGTTGTTTACTATCGAATATTTACAGGCTGAAAAATATTTACCTAAATTGTATTCCTACCGGCGCTTCGTTTATGGAGCATTGGCCTTGTTAGGCATTAGCATATTGCTAATTGGTAGTAGATCCTTTGCGGTGATGGTTCAACTTATTCTTCTTACTACTATGTCAGTTTGGATGTTAATACTTGGCTATTATTCATATAAAAATGGAAATAGTTTAGCCAAGTTTTTTGTACCAGCAGTATTGATGGGGGCATTTGGCGCAACAATTTCAAGTGTTACTACATGGGGCATATACCCTTATACTCAATGGGCCTTTCGAGGAATCGAAATTGGAATGCTATTAGAAATGTCGTTGTTATCGATTTCTTTTGGTTTTAATTTTAAAGTCGCTTCTGACGCGAAAGCAAACGCAGAGCATTATGCCAGGATTGATCCTTTAACTAGTTTATATAATAGACGAGCATTAAAAGAACTCGTTTATCCTATTTGGAATTTGGGTGACCGACAAAAAAGCTCAGCCTCTGTTATGTTGATAGATTTAGATTGGTTTAAGCGCATAAATGATGAATATGGTCATGTTGTAGGTGACGATGTTCTAAAACAAGTTGCTGAGGCACTTAAGCATCGTCTTCGTTTGTCCGACATTATTCTTCGTTGGGGAGGGGAAGAGTTTCTTGTATTTTTACCAGATACTGACTTACTTCAAGCAAATACACTAGCGGAGCAGTTACGCCGCTACTTTGATGAGGAAAAGGTGAATGACATTGCTCGGGTAACCGTCAGTGTTGGAGTTGCTAGCGGAACCGCACAAGACATTAGCTTTGATGAGTTGGTTAAGTTAGCTGACCAGTCATTATACCAAGCGAAAAAAAATGGTCGCAATCAAGTGGTATCGTTAGATGAGTTAGTCACTCATGAATTATGATGAGTTAGCAATGTATAGTGCTTCAGACACATACAACATTTCATAAATACTAAAACTTACCAAAACTCTCTTTTAGATAAGAAAAAGTCTATAAATGCTCTTACCTTAGGCTGTTCTATTTTTACATTATGATAATAAAGGTAAATTTCTGCATTTTGATACCAGTATTCAGTTAATACCGGCACAAGTCGCTTGTCGTTAACTGCCTGTTTTATATCGTTGTTGTCGTGAAGGGCATTTATTAAACCCAACCCATCTATTGCAAGTGCAGAGTGACAAGCCACCGTTTTAATTGGCGCGTTTAAAAATTCAAATTCCATTTCTATTTGGGTGCTGTTTGGCATTTTGTTTACAGCAAGGGCATTGTTTGGTTGTGAATGAGTATGGCTTATCATGCGATGGTGTTTTAGATCATCAGGAGTTTGAGGCACACCAAACTTTTCTAAATAGTTAGGTGAGGCAAATATACCTAACTTGGTTTTCCACAATGAACGACGTTTTAACCCCGGGTGCTTAAGGCCAAGATAATCGGCAACGCCCCAATAAACGTCATTTGGGTTTTGGTCTACGTCAATTGCGTTTTCTTGTACGTCAAATGAAAGGTCAATATTAGGGTATAGCATGTTGAACTCTGCAAGCCATGGAAAAACGGTTTCTTCGTAAGTTTGAATATCTTGGCTCAATATCTTCAAAGAGCCGGTATATTCGCCTCTTTGTGTTTCTAGCCAGTCTTGCAGAACGTCATGTTGGTCAAGTATGTTTTTTGCTTTTACCAAAAACGATTGACCAAACTCCGTTAAGCTGACTTTGCGTGTGGTGCGTTCAAATAATGCCGCTCCTAGGCGTTGCTCAAGCTGTGATACCTGTTTGCTAATGGCCATGGGTGTTTGCTGCTGTACCTCAGCTGCCAGTGTAAAGCTACGATGTTTAGCTACGAGCACAAAGGCAATGAGTGATTCTGTTTTAAACATTATTATAAACTTTTAGTATGTCTAATTAATACTATAATAGTATTTGTTTATTAATAATGAAAGGTACCATAGTGACTCCGATTTTAATCCTCCTTTTAAAATCAATCGATTTAATGAGAGTGCTATGGAATATCTATTGTGGGCGTATTTTATATTTTACCCAGTGTACATTTACTTCACTTGGGAAGCGGATAAGCGTTTAGTTTTGTCTAATCCAACGAAGCGGTTAAATGTATACGCCAATACAATTTTAATGCTTTGGTTGCCGGTTTTATTGCTGATGTTTGTTGTGTTTTCTAGTGCCGAAAACCAACGTGTTTCTTTAGAAAATGTTGGCCTTACCTTAAAGTGGGATTGGCCAAATCTTTTGGGGTTAGTCGTTGTATTTCTATTATCTGGTTATTTTTATTATTCTTTACAGCAGCTTAAAAAGAACGATACTGAGCAACAAACGCTACGCGATCAAATGACTTACATTCAATGGTTCTTGCCCACTAATCCTCGAGAATATCGCTGTTTTATGTTTGGTGTTTCGATTAGTGCCGGGATATGTGAGGAAGTTTTATTTAGGGGCTATTTAATGCACGCATTGGGTAGTTATGTGCCAACGTATAGTGCCGTATTTATTGCGAGTATCCTGTTTGGTTTGCCACATATATATCAGGGGCCCGCTCATGTTATTCGTACCGCAGTGTTAGGGTTAATAATGGCATTAGTATATTTGGCAACGGAGTCGCTGTTGGTACCCATTCTTTTGCATATAG
>JAOHFM010000049.1 GCA_028098005.1 Psychrosphaera sp. | reverse complement strand
TTTACTGCTCATCATACACCGCCATTATAAGTTCTTCGGTCAATTAATCTGCTTATATATGGGCGACTTTAACAAACCAAACTCAGACCGCCTAAAACTAGTTAATTAATAACGTCGCAGAGTGTTATATTGTCCGATTGAAGTAGAATTTAATTATTGAAGGTGAATATTGGCCAAGCCGAATTCAAAAGCGCCAGACAAGTCGGTGACCATTTACTGTAAACAATGTCAGCACGTCCTTTTTAAGTATAAAAAGGTGGCAAGGGTGCTTTGATAAAGTGCTTTAGAGAGAGGATAACAAAGGATTATACAACGGAAAGTTGTACCTGCCCGCAGTACAATACCGTGTTTGCTCGTGACACCTTGGTGAGGGGCACGCCTGCTCTTAAGTTTATTGGTGGAAAGGTCTGGTTTAAATAACCTAAGCAATGCCCCGCGAGTTTTGGTTTTGATCCAGTAACTCAAACACTTGTGCTTTATTCATCGTTGACCTTTTGGCACTAGTTTTGGCATTGGCATTGGCATTGGCAACGAACGTCACAACCACTCATTAATAACGCAACACACAATGTAATCAATTTTTTCGTCATAAATCCTTTTAGCTGCTACTGTGAAAGTAAGAAGAAACCAAAACCAGCAAACAAGGCTAAGCCAATGATAACCATAGCGGTTAATGTTTTTGATTGAGTCATAGACTTCAAATACCAACAGGAAAATGGCTATCAAGTTCAAAATCTTTGTAATAAAAAGTCATGATGAGCATGGCATCCACGTTGTCATCTTCAATCGCGGCTTCAATCTTTTTTTTGTTTACGGTAAATAAAGTTTAATGGATAAAATTGACTTAACACTGTTTAACTTAAAGTATTTATTATTAGGTAATTATGTTAGCGTTTTTAAATGGATATCTTACTTTATAGACAACATGTTACTTTTAAATAATACGATGCAGGCTCGCCTCTATTTACAAAAACGCGCTTTTTTCATCTCCTTTTTCACCGTTGCTGTGCTATTCATTTTTCAACCGTTTGGAACTTACGAGTCGCAAGATCCCTTTAAGTATTTAAAACTCACCGGCTATGGGCTTGCTACGTTCTTTGCCATTATTGTGTCTGGGCTCATTGAGTTGCAGTTAACTCGCTTAAAGTCTCAATATAAGTTCTATCCCGTCTGTATATTAGTCATGAACCTAATCATCGCGGCCGTTTTTAATCACAGTTACTTTGTCGTCACAATCTTAGAACAGTGGCATTGGGCCAACCAACTAATGTTTGTTATTTATGTCTCTGCCATTGCTACTTTCCCATTGTCTATAATGTATATACAAGAGCAAAGTCGCCTAGACAATAAGCAAAAAGCTACTCACGTAAAAACACCACCCCTTACAAATGAACAAGCCAACACACGTACCACTAGGTTTACCTTGTACGGCGATAATAAAACAGAACAACTTACTTTAACGATTGAAGAGCTGGTTTACCTCAAAGCGGCCGATAACTATTGTGATATTTACACTTATAAAAATGAGACACTACACACCACGGTACTGAGAATTCCTTTATCCCGCGCAATAGAGCAGATTCCTTCAAATAAAGGAATCATTAAGTGCCATCGCTCTTATGCCGTCAATTTATCATTTGTGAAAAGTAGCTCCGGCAATGCCAATGGATTACAACTAACCTTAAACGTGACTGAAGATAACATACCGGTATCTCGTACATTTGTGGATGCCATAAAACAGTCTTTGTTGGCCACCACAGACTCCTAGTCATTCGCCCCTAATAAGCGAAAACAGCCCAAAACAAAGGCTTTCACCCCTATCTCATTGCTGAGAATGAAAGCCTGTCTCACACTTCACCTCGTTAATTAAATTTCATAGAGGAAAGTGAAAATGAACAAAAATATAAAAGCTACATTACTTCTTATTGTATTCGTGTGTTGCCACTTATTCATGCGCAGTCTTTTCCCTTCAGAATGGGTAAGCACTCTACGTGAATTAGATTCTGGCTCAGGCGTTGTTTTGTCTTTGGTCAGTTGGCTCTTTATTTTTGGGCCTTTTGTCGCATTAACGTTAATCCTGTTCAGAAACGAAGACTGGTTAACCACACTTGGCTTACGCTCTGACAATGGTAGATGGTATTTTAAAGCTGCGGTCATAACCTGTTTACCAATGTGTATTGGTTATGCTCACTTATCAACGAGCTTAGATCTCTCACTCGCTAATATCTTAACTGGCTCAGTGTACCCTGCCTTTTTCGAAGAAATCATTTTCAGAGGTGTTCTATTCGGGCTGCTGTTTAGAATTTGTAAGTGGGGATTTGTGCCGGCCGCATTGGTCAGTTCACTCATTTTCGGATTTGGTCATCTATACCAAACTAACGATGTTATGTCTGGACTCATGATGTTCGGATTCATGGCGATCGCTGGTTCTTGGTTTGCGTGGTTGTACTGTGAATGTGGCTACCGAATTTGGTACCCGATGTGGATGCACTTCATTATGAACGCAGCCTACGGCATATTTGGCATGTCAGGCGGAGCAATGGGAGAAGCGGATGCCAATATATTTAAAGCCTCTGCCATTGTCTTGAGTATCGTTTATGTCACTTGGTCAATTAAAAATGGTAAGAAAAGAGAAGTGACAAAACAGCGCTTGTTTAAAAACAGAGAGACCGAGGTTACTCTTGAATCAAATAGAGTGGCCGTTTAGGTAAAGTTATTGTTTATTTTTGTTACGTTTTCACTATAATACTTTCGGTTCGAAACTTAAGTCGGAAGAAAATGGTTCAAAAACGTAACACTCAATCCCGTCGTCGTGCAATTGTTGAAAAGGTAAATGCCTTTCAAGAAGTGTCTGTCGAACAACTAAAAGATGAGTTCAATACGTCTGAAGTGACTATTCGTAAAGACTTATCCGCGCTTGAAGCCAATGGTTTGTTATTGCGTAAGTATGGTGGTGCGGTTGCGCTGCCTACTGAATCTTCAGAGCTAACAAACACTGAAGTTTCGAAAACGAAACAAGCGATAGGTAAAGCGGCAGCGGCGCTTATTAAAGATCACAATCGCATTGTTATTGATAGCGGCAGTACAACGTCCGCTTTATTAGAGCATGCTCAAACTGTTCGCGGTTTAGTGGTGATGACAAATTCAATTTCCGTTGCCAATCGTATTCTAGAATTAGAAAACGAGCCTACTTTATTGATGACTGGCGGGACCTGGGATGCGCAATCGCATTCTTTGCAAGGTCAATTCGCTGAAAACATGTTACGTGCCTATAATTTTGACCAAGCGTTTTTAGGCGCTTCAGGTTTAGACGTTGAGCGTGGTACCACCACATTTAATGAGCTAACAAACCTAAGTAGAACCATGGCCAATGTATCGCAGCAAGTTATTGTTATGGCCGAGTCTGAAAAGTTAGACCGAAAGATACCCAATTTAGAATTAGCATGGGAACACATAGACATTCTAGTGACCGATGCAGACATTAATATCGACAGTGAGCAAAAAATTGCAGCTCACAATGTCCAAGTAATTAAAGTTTAAGGATTAAATTATGTGCGGAATTGTTGGTGGCGTAGCTGAGCGTCATATTGTAAATATTTTATTAGAAGGCCTTAAGCGCCTTGAGTACCGTGGTTATGACTCTGCTGGTGTTGCATTACTAGAAACTGACGGCACGTTAATGCGTGAACGTGAAGTAGGTAAAGTACAAGCTTTGGCTGATGCGGTTGCGCAGTCTGGTGTTAACGGTGTAACTGGTATTGCACACACTCGCTGGGCAACACACGGCGGCGTTACTCAAAAAAATGCACACCCACATATGTCTCAAGAAAAAATTGCATTGGTTCATAACGGTATTATTGAAAACCACGAACCATTACGTGAATCACTTCAAGCTAAAGGTTATACGTTCACCTCTGATACTGACACCGAAGTAATTGCTCACTTAGTAAACGAAAATCGTAAATCAGCAGCTTCTCTTTTAGCAGCGGTTCAAACGTCAGTAAAACAGTTAGAAGGCGCTTACGGTACAGTTATCATGGAGCCGTCGAACCCAGACACTATTGTTGTTGCTCGTTCTGGCTCTCCGCTTGTTATTGGTGTTGGTATTGGCGAAAACTTTGTTGCCTCTGATCAGTTAGCGCTTCTTCCTGTAACGCGTCGTTTTATCTTTTTAGAAGAAGGTGATGTAGCTGAAATCACTCGTGATCGCATTAGCATTTTTGATACAGACGGCAACCCAGTTGAGCGTGAAGTTACTGAGTCTGATATTACCCACGATGCGGGTGACAAAGGTGAATATCGTCACTACATGTTAAAAGAAATTCATGAGCAGCCAATTGCAGTTCGTAATACTTTAAAAAACCGTATTAACGACGAAACTGTTATCGAAAAGTATTTAGGTGAAAATGCCGCTGAAATATTAAAAGGCATCGACCACGTTCAAATTATTGCCTGTGGTACGTCTTACCACTCAGGTATGGTTGCGCGTTACTGGTTAGAGTCTTTAGCAAATGTTAGCTGTAATGTTGAGATTGCTTCTGAGTTCCGTTACAGAAAGTCATACGTACCTAAAAACTCGCTTATCGTCACCATTTCACAATCAGGTGAAACCGCAGATACATTAGCAGCATTGCGTTTAGCAAAAGAAATTGGTTACAAAGCCAGCTTGTCAGTTTGTAATGTACCGGGTTCTTCTTTAGTGCGTGAATCTGACCTTGCGGTGATGACTAACGCCGGTGCTGAAATTGGTGTTGCATCAACAAAAGCATTCACAACTCAGTTAGTTGCGCTTCTTATGCTTACTGCTGCGTTAGGCAAGCAAAAAGGCATGTCAGCTGAATTACAAAAACAATTAGTTTCAGCACTTGCTAGCCTACCAGCTAAATTAGAAGAAACTTTGTTAATGTCTGACGGCATAGAAGAGTTAGCAAAAGAATTTGCTGACAAGCACCATAGCTTATTCTTAGGTCGTGGCGAGCAATATCCAATTGCGATGGAAGGTGCATTAAAGCTTAAAGAGATCTCTTACATTCACGCAGAAGCTTATGCCGCAGGTGAACTTAAGCACGGTCCTTTAGCTTTAATTGATGCAGAAATGCCAATTATTGTTGTAGCGCCAAACAACGAGTTATTAGAAAAGCTTAAATCAAACGTTGAAGAAGTGCGTGCCCGTGGCGGCATCTTGTATGTGTTTGCTGATAAGGACGCGAAGTTCAAGAGCGACGAAACCATGCGTGTACTTGAAGTACCACACGTTGACGAGTTGATTGCACCAATTGTATACACACTTCCTTTGCAATTACTAAGCTACTACGTTGCTATTATCAAAGGCACAGACGTGGACCAACCTCGTAACTTAGCAAAATCGGTTACAGTTGAATAAGTCACAAGTTTGAAACTGACAAACTGTTAAGAATATAAAGCGGTCACTTTTAGTGGCCGTTTTTGTATTGAGCCAAACCCCGCAAACATTACAATGCCAAATAAACATCTACAAGTTGTTTCTGCCCCATTTCGCGTTAATGTAAATACTCTAAGAGTCTACGTTGAGCGATTACAGGGCAGCCAAATAGTTTAAAATTCAAATTTGGTTTCGACCTATAGAGCCTAAAAAATTTCATATATCTGTTTTTGAGAGGCAATGAAAATTGTGCGTCTCATCTAGATCATTGCAGTAAATAGGCGATAGCATTAACTACCGCTTCGGCCTTTTCTTTATGAATACTATGGCCTGAATCATTGATGCGATAGTGGTAACCAACCTCTACATTTTCAAATAGTTTGTTATGCATTTTTAACCATGCGGCCTTTCCTTGTTTTGTTTCTTCAAACACGAATGGCTGATCGCTTACCTTGGTAGAAGTTAAAAGAACAACAGGCAGCTTTTTTTCAATTGGTGTGATTTTTGAAGTGCTGCCATCCATCTGTCTGAGTAATAATTGATAGTCATCAGCCAAATGCTTTGGCATATATTTGAGCATCATGACATCATCTCTTTGGATTTGCTGTGGAGCGATTTTCTTAAAAATGGTTCTCTGCGCTCGAACCGCCGGATCGATCAATATAAGTGCTTTTACTGCTGTAGGGTGCTGCCGAGCAAACTCTGCACTGACCAAACCTCCGTAAGAGTGACCAACGAGAGTAAACGGCTCTGTCAACCCCATTTCTTTTGTAAGCCTATGTAACTGAGATATATGCTGTTCAATGGTCAGGGTTCTGTCACTAGGCTTTGTTTGACCTGTCCCAACGCGCGAGTATGCAATAGTTTTGTACTCCGAGCCTAGAGAATCAATTAAGGTATCCCAGGTATCGGCGCCCGTCCCAAAACCAGATTCAAAAACAATGGTGTTTTCACCTTGCCCTTGGCTGTGAACTTCATATTGAATATCGTCGACTTTAACGAACGACTGTTTAGAAAATGCTGTACTAGACAACAATGTAGAGCAACATAATATAGATATTAATAGCTTGTTTTTCATGACTTTTCCTTTCACATTTGATTTAGGTATTGAGTTGCAGCACATGTGCCAGAAACGAAAGTGCATAAAATTCAATTACTTATAAACTCGTTTGAAAGTAAAGGATGGAATGCCGATAACTTTTTGAATTAATTAGTCAAAAATTGGCTAATTTGGCCATTCTGACTTTGACACTAAGCATTTATTCGCATTGATCCGTTTCTGTCCATTGGCGATTTATTTGCTGGCTCACCTTTGCCCCAAAACAATTTACAAACTGGAATGTTGACGGGCAACTTTGAGCGAGGAACGGACATTTGGCCAGCTCATTGGTGACGGTCTGTTTTAGACAAAGAGCGGACGGTTAGGAGAATTCGCTTCTGCCCCGTGTTCATCTTCATAAACGATAAACTCTTCTGTAGTCCCTTGAACTACTCGTGTATCCCAATAAAAATCATTATACCCTCCACCAATAATCTGGTCCTCTACCCAATCACGATATTCACAATCCAAATCACATGGATTTCCGCCATCAATTGGTGCCATCATGATTGTTGAATTTAGTTTTGTTTTCACGGACTTTTTTGCTTCATCACTATCTTCAAAAATATAATGGATTAGTTCGGTTATAGTTAAGTTGCTGCTTATTGGCGAATGTACATTCGCATTTATTTCATTAAGCTTTTCAATAACCTCTTTCTCTATAATATTTAATGTAATTCCTGAAATATGATTTCCACTGTGGGACTTACTGTTAATTACAACTTTTACTCTGTGAACACCATCCTTTTCTTTGCTAGATAGACTAAGACGCTTACTTGCTTCTACTAAAAACGCATCTACGAATTGTGCTCTCAATTCATGACTTTCAATAGATTGATAAGCAAGCCTATATCTATTGGCTACTTCATAGGCATCATGAAAATTCGGCAGTTGATTAAGGTCTATACTGTTTCTTACTTCTAAACTAGAAACACAGTACCGACCAGAGAATATAAAGTTATTCACAGGTTTGGTAACAACCTCTTTTCTATGGCAATCTGAGCTTTTCTGTAAAGGAAATGGGCTTTTAGCGTAGAGTGAATGAGCATATAACAACTGTATAGCAATTATAAAAATCATTAAACTTTTCATGATATTAAGTTCCTTTTTTTAATAATTAACCAAGTAAACTGATAGGTTGGCTAAAAAGCAAGCGAACTTTGAGGTTTTTCTAGAATATAATGTTCGAGCGGGTCCACTCATTGCATAGCGAGATACCTGAGAGTTGCTTTTGAATATTACGTTTGCAAGCCTCTCTAAATTACATGTCAAATAGCAGAAACAAGCTTTTTGAAAAAAGTTCTTTAGACAATGATATTCATTTCGTTTTTTTAGTAAAAAGGTCTAATTAAAGGGGTAATGGCTAAACATGAATTAGGTTGAAAGATTGCTTTTATTATCTAACGTCAGCATCTGAATTTTGCACACGGAATAACTTGATATCAATTCTTTTTGTCCAAAAACGAGTTTACCCGACGTATTTTTAGCTCCCATTTTGTCTCTAAAACAACTTTATTTCTGCAAAGTTATCTAGTTTCGTAATCTAATCTCAATCTTTAAACTAGCTATGATTAAGCAAGTCTGCTACTAATATTTGGGTTATTATGGAATCTGAGTAACCCAAAATTAAGGAATGACTTTGTGTACTTTAAATTATTGATTACCTCATTATTTTTATTGTTATTAAATGGATGTATGACTCTAGCGCCGAGCGAACAGTCTCTTCTAGCCAATCAAACTCCGATAGCCTCTAACGACTATGCAGAAACGCTGAACAATATACGAATGTTAAACCCAAACATTCACGCAGACGTTGTTGAGATTGAACAAAAAGATGGAAACAAATCCATTGGCATTCATGTAAAACAAAAAAATCCCGAGTTTGTCGTTTTATATTTTGGCCCTAATAACTTCCCAATTGAAAAGCACTACATAAACGTGTTGCCCTTGATGTTAGAAATGAATGCGGATGTCTATTGGTTTGATTATAGAGGTTTTGGCTTTACCGGTGGTGAAGCGACACTCGCAAGCTTAACAAGCGATGCTAAACACGTCTTCAACACCATTAATAATAAATCCGACAACTCAATCGTGGTCCATGGTTTATCGCTTGGCAGCATATTAGCGATAGACTTAGCCGCTAATGAAAAGGTGTCACACCTTGTATTAGAAGGCAGCGTAACGAATGTGAATGACTGGATGGACGAAGTATTTGTAAAAGAAGCAAAGTATTCCTATGGCATCCCAACACTACTCGGTTACGTGATTAAACCCTTCGTAAGCGTAAAACCATCTAAAGAACTATTGGAAATTGATAACGTAAGCTCACTCAATAAACATAAAGGTAACTTGTTAATGTTATCAGCAGAAGACGACTGGGAAACACCGCCGAGCATTAATAAAAGCCTATATAAATCATTAACGAATATTAAGAATAAAGAGCTGCATGTTATTGAAAATGTCGGCCATCTTAATTTACTGACAAGCCCCAATGTGGTTGATACTTACTTGCAGTTTTTGAGGCGATAGGTTTAATAAAAACTTTGTTCCTCCAACCGACTCTCATTTATTGTGAAAGTACCTCAATAAAGCACTCAGTTAAAATGTGAAATTCAGAAAGAATGATGATCATTACTTCTTAGTTTAAAAACTAAGTCTGAGTAAACGCATTGTCGCTTACCTGGCTAGTTCTTGATGACATTGATGTTAAATTTCAATACTATTATTAGACTTCCACTAATTAGATAGTTGCTATGTCAAATCAACAAACTTGGACTCTCAAATCAATAGCTAAGAAGCTAGGAGTCTCTAACGCAACGGTTTCTAATGCGTTTAATCGGCCTGATCAATTGTCAGCTAAAAAGCGTGAAGAAATATTAAAAGCTTGTGAAGAGCTGGAGTATTTTGGACCTAATAAAGCCGCACAGTCACTTAGAAACGGACGATTTAATATAGTCGCCTTGGTATTACCCGATGCTGTTGAGTATATGATCACAGACCCTGTTGCCAGTGAGTTTACGAGAGGCATGTCTAGCGTTCTTGAGTCAAACGGGATTAACGTATTATTGTTTTCCGGTTCTTCTAAGAACATCGCGAGTGTCGCTGACTTTGTTGACGGTTTCATATGTTACGGCCAGCCACGGAATATAGAGCTCATTTCTCAATTAAAGAAAACCAGAAAAAAAGTGGTCACCGTTGACTTTAACATCAAGCGAAATGCAGAAGTACGTGTGAACAATAAACAAGCCGCTTATGATGTTGCCAAACTAGCCGTAACATCCAAACATGACAATGTATTAGTGCTTGGTTTGCGGCTCAATAATAGTTCAGATATTGGCCCTGCTGATATCGCGTATAACTCAGACTCAACCAGCTCAATAGCTCACGAACGGCTGATCGGCTATCAAGAAGCAATTAATGAAGTGGGCGCAGAGTTAATACCAAATGGAGTGTGGAATATACCAGAGAGTACGAGCAAAGCTGCGTTAAAAGCAGCAAAGCAAATTTTGGCGTTAGAGGAATTGCCAAAAGTTGTGTTGTGCATGAGTGACTTAATTGCTTTAGCACTATTAAGAGCATTAAAAAAACAGGGCATCAAAGTAGGAGAAGACATTAAAGTAGCTGGCTTTGATGGCATCACAGCCACCAAACATAGTTCCCCAACATTAACGACCGTGTATCAAAATAGTGCGGAAAAAGGCCGCTTAGCCGCTAGGTTATTTATAGATAATGCAAAACACTCTGTCACCGTTGACTATAGTCTCTATCAAGGTAAGTCTACTTAATTTATAGAACATAAATAGCACTTACCTTTACCAATCTGCTTAACGTGATTTACGACAACCAGTTCGCAATATCAATTGTTTTACTGTTATGAATGATGGTTGCATGCAAGCTTGTCATATTAATATTTAGTGAGATATGACTATCTCCTGAACTCCACGTTAATGAAATATCAACATCGGTCGACGATACAGAAAAGTCGCCATTAAAGGCATCAACCTCGTTTCTTAACTTAATTAAGTGGCATAAACCCTGAGTGAATGGCGTATTCATCGCCGCTTCAACATGCTCTGTATTCAAATAAGGTCGGTTAATATCTCGGCCTACATTTGTTTTGTTGAGTAACGGCATATCATTCTTCTGACCCAACAAACCGCCGTAATAAACCTGTGGAATACCCGGCGCAAAAAACTGTATAGCTCTGGCGAGTAAGTTTAAGTAATTATCACCGCCTAGCGCGTCGTAGTAAGTACAATTCACTTGATACAAATCCACGTTACTAGCGGCATTACCTGTTGCATGTAGGCTATCACCATGCGAATTTTGATGAATTTTTTCTACTAAGTCGTCAATTTGTTTTGGCTTTAGCAAGCCAGATTTAGCTCCATCAGGGCCAACGTCTATAATTCCTATTCCGTCATGCGTATCTAACACAGTAATACAGTTTCTAGGGGCTAGTTGTAACCAGTCAACCAGTGCATTAGCATCCTTTTGCAATAACGTATGCAGCACTAAAGGTGGTAGTGCAAAGTCATAAACTAGTGAACATCGCTTAGCTATTTCTATTTGTGTTTGATAGTGCGAATGAATTTCAACAAGCGTTGTCATACCCCGCTCTTCAGCGGCCTTGGAAAGTTCAGCAATAAAGTTGAACGTCTCTTCGAGCATAAAGCACCGCGTTCCGCGTCTTTTTATGGCATAACCTGCAGCATCGAGCCTAATGAGCTTTATGTTTGCTTGTTCAAAACGATCTAAAATACGATTCAAGTAAGCTTTGCCTGCTTCTGATTCAACATTAATATCAATTTGATTTGATGTGAATGTTGTCCAAAACTCGACTTCTTCGCCAGTTGACAAAGTGTAGGTAGAAAAGCAACTGCCCGGTCTAGGTCGATAAATAATGGCGGCCTCTTCATCTGTCATACCACCTGGAAAAACGGTTTCACGGGTAATAAACAAGTCCCAATACTCCGACTCACGACCTCTTTCTAATACATCCTGAAACTCAGGCGATTGAGCAGACGTGTGGTTCACTATAAGGTCGGCCATAATGTCATATTGCTCACCAATCGCTTTTACATCGCCCCAGTTACCAAGTCGTTCATCCACTTTGGTGTGATCTATTGGGTCAAAGCCAGCGTCGGCTCCATCAATAGGATAATAAAAAGGAAGAAGGTGAACACCACCAAAAAGGTTACTCAGCTGATTGCTTAAAAGGCAGTTGAGCTCAGGTAAACCGTGACCGGATAAACGGTCGACATATGTGATGAGTTGTATTTTGTTTTTCATAATTCCAACTTTTGGTTGTATAAAACTTGTTTCTTAATCGATTAAGTATTATCTTTTACCAGAAGCAACAAAGTTTCAAGTAAAAAAATAAAAATAAATTAAACGTCAAATACAAAAAGTCAGTATAGAGCAATTAGCCAAAATCAAAGTGACGGTTTATTGTTCAATAATGAAAAACTAACAGCAGGCCAATATATGTCAGATAATATCGACAATAAAATTTCTGCACACTCAGATCCAAATAGGGCTGTGAGTGCGAGTAGTCACACTGTCAATAGAATGAAGTGGCTTACCTACATGATGTTCTTCATTTTTGCGATGACGTCAGATGCGGTAGGTGTGATCATTCCTCATTTAGTAACAGAGTACGGTTTAACTCATACTCAAGCGAGTGCCTTTCACTACGCCCCAATGATTTTCATCGCATTAAGCGGATTACTGTTGGGCCACCTAGCAGACAAGCTTGGTAGAAAAGTAACCATTTGTATCGGGTTACTCCTTTTCTCACTCGCGAGTTTTAGCTTTTCACTTACCAATGAGTTTTTAGTATTTGTAAGCCTGCTCAGTGTTGTGGGCGTTGCCATTGGTATGTTTAAAACCGGCGCCATAGGTTTAATTGGCGACATATCAAAAGACTCAGA
>JAOHFM010000047.1 GCA_028098005.1 Psychrosphaera sp. | reverse complement strand
TAGCGGGCAATATTTTTAAGGTGTTGGTAAAGCCTGGTCAAGCAATTCAAGAAGGTGATGTGGTCATTATTTTAGAAGCCATGAAGATGGAAACGGAAGTAAGAGCGCAGCACGCAGGGCAAGTAGTATCGGTTGATTGCAAAGAAGGCGATGCCGTATCTACCGGTGATGTGTTACTGAGCATAGGGTAAATTTATGGAAGGCTTACAAACATTGTGGGCGTCTACAGCATTAGCTAATTTTGAAATTGGCCAAATAGTAATGATGCTTGTGGGTGGCTTACTCTTATATTTAGCAATTAAAAAAGGTTTTGAACCTTTATTGCTTTTACCAATTGGTTTTGGTGCCGTTTTAGCGAATATACCACTGGCCGGATTTACTGAGCCTGGTGGCGTGCTCTACTATATTTATTATGTTGGCATAGAGACGGGTGTGTTCCCTTTGCTTATTTTTATGGGCGTAGGAGCAATGACAGACTTTGGTGCGTTAATCGCTAACCCAAGAATGTTATTCTTAGGTGCTGCCGCACAGTTTGGTATCTTTGCCACTCTATTTGGTGCAATTGCGTTAAATTTAGTACCAGGCTTCGACTTCTCTTTAAAAGATGCCTCTGCTATTGCCATTATTGGTGGTGCCGATGGACCAACCGCTATATTTTTGGCTTCCAAGTTAGCACCTGATTTACTCGGAGCGATTGCTGTAGCCGCTTATTCTTACATGGCATTGGTGCCTATTATTCAGCCTCCAATTATGAAGGCATTAACAACACCAGAAGAACGTAAGATAAAAATGGAGCAACTTCGTCAAGTAACCAAAAAAGAGAAAATCTTATTTCCTTTAGCGGTTCTGTTTTTGACGATTTTATTTTTACCAGCAGCAACCCCGTTAGTGGGCATGTTTTGTTTAGGTAATCTGATGAAAGAATCTGGCGTTGTTGATCGTTTAAGTAATACCGCACAGAATGAACTCATTAATATTGTTACTATCTTCTTAGGTTTAGCGGTTGGCTCAAAGTTAAGTGCGGAGCAATTCCTTACGATAGAAACGCTGGGTATTCTCGGTTTGGGAGCGGTTGCTTTCAGTATTGGTACTGGCACTGGTGTATTGATGGCAAAGCTGATGTCTAAGTTTAGTGACAAGCCAATTAACCCTTTACTTGGGGCTGCGGGTGTTTCCGCTGTGCCAATGGCCGCACGTGTTGTTAATAAAGTAGGTTTGGAAGCAAACCCGCATAACTTCTTATTAATGCACGCAATGGGGCCTAATGTAGCAGGGGTGTTAGGATCGGCAGTGGCGGCAGGTATTCTATTGGCCCTGGTAGGCTAAATGTTTACCAGAAGATAACCCTGTAAAAATATAAAAACAGAAGCCCATTAAATTTAATATTTAGTGGGCTTTTTTTATTATGAAGAAATCGCACATCTTCATTGTTGGAATACTGTTCGTTTGTTATACTTTTATCCCGTCCTATGTACATCCAAATTATTTCTTAATACTCAATTCGCTGTGGTTTTCTATGAGCGAAGTTTTTTGTATTGGCGTTGGCAATGTATGTAACCAAAAATAGCAATCTAACTTGTAAAGGTTTGTATGACGACTCGATATATTTTTGTCACTGGTGGTGTAGTTTCTTCACTAGGTAAAGGCATAGCGGCGGCTTCTTTAGCGGCAATTCTTGAGGCGCGTGGATTAAACGTGACCATTCTTAAATTAGACCCATATATTAATGTTGACCCAGGCACCATGAGCCCGATTCAGCATGGTGAAGTTTTTGTGACCGAGGACGGTGCAGAAACAGATCTAGACCTTGGTCACTATGAGCGTTTTATTCGAACCAAAATGACTAAGAAAAACAACTTTACTCAAGGGCGTGTATATCAAGACGTGCTAGCCAGAGAGCGAAGAGGCGACTACTTAGGCGCTACTATCCAGGTTATCCCACATATTACTAATGACATTAAACGCAGAGTCGTTGAAGGCGCAGAAGGTCACGATATTGCTATAGTCGAAGTTGGCGGCACCGTAGGTGATATTGAATCACAGCCGTTTTTAGAAGCATTACGTCAATTAGGTACTGAATTAGGCCGTGAAAATGCAATGTATATGCATTTAACGTTAGTTCCATATCTAGGAGCTGCTGGTGAAATCAAAACAAAACCAACGCAACACTCTGTAAAAGAATTACGTTCGATTGGAATCCAGCCTGATATTTTAGTTTGTCGCTCAGACCGCTCTATACCGGCTAATGAACGTGCAAAAATTGCATTGTTTACCAATGTTGAAGAAAAAGCGGTTATTGGTTTAAAAGACGTTAGTTCAATTTACCAAATTCCAGCATTGTTAAAGTCGCAAGGCTTAGATGATCTTATTTGTCGTCGATTCCATATTGACCCGCCAGAAGCGGACTTAGTTGAATGGGAACAAGTTTTATATGAAGAGTCTAACCCAATTGGTGAAGTAACTATTGGTATGGTTGGCAAATATGTAGAATTGCCAGACGCTTATAAGTCTGTGAATGAAGCATTAAAACACGCTGGACTTAAAAACAGACTAACGATTAATATTCAATATGTTGATGCGCAAGATTTAGAAATCAAAGGCACAGAAATATTAGCGGATTTAGACGCAATTCTAGTTCCAGGCGGCTTCGGCGAGCGTGGCACTGATGGCAAAATTATTGCGGCTCAGTATGCTCGTGAAAACAAAGTGCCGTACTTAGGTATTTGTTTGGGTATGCAAGTTGCGTTAATTGAATTTGCTCGAAACGTTGCTGGCCTTGAAGGTGCTCATTCAACAGAGTTTGATTCAGATACTCCACACCCAGTTGTTGGATTAATTACAGAGTGGCTAGATGAAGATGGCCAAGTAGAAATGCGCTCTGAAAAATCAGACTTAGGCGGCACAATGAGACTGGGCGCTCAACAGTGTTTCTTAAAGCCTGGTTCCAAAGTTAAAGAAGTGTATGGTGATGAATGGATTACTGAACGCCATCGTCATAGATATGAAGTTAATAACAACTACATTGACCGACTAGAAAAAGCCGGACTTGTATTTGGTGGTTTATCAGCGGATAAAAAACTGGTAGAAATGATAGAAATACCAGGTCATCCTTGGTTTGTTGCTGGTCAGTTTCATCCAGAGTTTACGTCAACGCCTCGTGATGGACATCCATTGTTTAGCGGTTTTGTTGGTGCAGCAGGCCACTACCATAAAAATAAATAGAATGAGTGTAAACGCAGCGTAATGGCTGCGTTTTTATATTTTAAAATAAGGAATTGAGAATGTCTCAAATTGTAAAAATCATTGGTCGTGAAATCATGGATTCACGAGGAAACCCGACAGTAGAAGCTGACGTTTACTTAGAGTCTGGAGCATTTGGTAGAGCGGTAGCTCCATCAGGCGCATCAACCGGTTCTCGTGAAGCATTAGAATTAAGAGATGGCGACATAGCTCGCTACCTTGGTAAAGGCGTTTTAAAAGCAGTTGCGAATATAAATGATAAAATTGCACCAGCACTAATTGGTAAAGACTCTCAACTACAAGTGCTAGTTGACCAAACCATGTTGGATTTAGACGGAACCGAAAATAAAACTGAACTTGGTGCAAATGCAATATTAGCGGTATCTTTAGCAAATGCTAAAGCAGCAGCCCTAGAGAATGGCATTGCCTTGTTTGAGCATATTGCCAACTTAAATGGAACCAAAGGTGAATTCTCAATGCCTGTACCAATGATGAATATCATCAATGGTGGTGAGCACGCCGATAACAATGTAGACATTCAAGAATTCATGATTCAGCCAGTTTCAGCGCCAAACTTCAAAGAAGCGCTTCGCATGGGTGCTGAAATATTCCACAGCCTTAAAAAAGTATTAAGCGAAAAAGGCTTGAGCACAGCGGTTGGTGATGAAGGTGGTTTTGCCCCTAATTTAGCATCAAACGAAGAAGCTTTATCGGTAATTGAAGTTGCAATTGACCGAGCTGGTTACAAACTAAATGAAGACGTAACATTAGCGCTGGATTGTGCAGCATCAGAATTTTATAGCGACGGTGTTTATAACCTTAAAGGTGAAGGCAAAGAGTTTGACTCTGCTGGTTTTGTTGATTATTTAGCTGAGTTGTCTGAGCGTTACCCAATTGTTTCTATTGAAGATGGCTTAGACGAGTCTGACTGGGATGGTTGGAAACTACTAACAGAAAAGATTGGTAGCAAAGTACAGTTAGTTGGTGACGACTTATTTGTAACTAATACTAAGATCTTACGCCAAGGTATTGAAAAAGGGGTTGGTAACTCAATTCTTATTAAATTCAACCAAATTGGTTCACTAACGGAAACGCTTGAAGCAATTCGCATGGCAAAAGAAGCGGGTTACACAGTTGTTATTTCACACCGCAGTGGTGAAACTGAAGACTCAACAATTGCCGATTTAGCGGTTGGTACTGCAGCGGGTCAAATTAAGACTGGCTCTCTATGTCGCTCAGACCGTGTATCTAAGTATAACCAGTTACTTAGAATCGAAGAGCAACTTGGTGAAGTTGCTTACCGTGGACGTCAAGAAATTAAAGGTCAATAATCATTTATTAAGCTTTAACAGGCTAAATGGTTAAAAATTGTATAAATAAAGGAGTGCATTGTCGCTCCTTTTTTGTACACTTATATTTAATAACGTCCCTGTGGATATAATATTAAATAGAATAAGCTAACTTGATGTCGCAAAACGATTTACAGACCAGTCTTTGGCACCAGCGCAGTAACTTGCAAGTTAAAGCAGAACTTTGCAATGTATTGTATGAGCGTGAGCTAGCCCGACTGTCAGTGGATCAAAACTTAAGTCATTCAGATTTAAGAAAAAGCTTAAAATCACTTTCCTTTTATATTTCAAAAGCAGCAGAAAGCATTATTAGTGCAAGTACACCTTTAGATTTAGATAGCAGTAACGCAAGTTGGTTAAGTCAGTCTTCAAGTAAGCCATTTAGCGTGAAATCAAACCCGGATAAAACCATGGACTTTTATGCTAAAAACAGTCAAATGGCATTAATTATTCCAATAGCTATTAATCTTTATGGTATTGAATATATAGCGCTAGACAGTATTGACGAAATAGACCATAAAAATCAAAAAATACATTGTAATCAACATGGTTGGTTTCACTTTAATGGCACACAAGTAGAGCCTCAATCATCAAAACAAAAGTTGCTGTTGAAGCCAGGGAAACCAGTAATGGCGGCTGCATGTTGTGGTCATCAATGGAAAAACCAACAAAAAAGTACTTCACGTGCGCTCTCACTTCGTGAATTACTTCTGGCGACACGAATCAATTGGCATAACTTCTCTAAATTAATCGCACCAAAGCGTTAAAATTACAGAATCTTCTTTAACTATCTCGTTGAGATTTGCATAATATCAACATGCGCCAACTAGAGGGAAAATACGTGAAACCGTTAAATATACTAATGGTCATTTGTTCAGTGTTATTAATTGTCCGGTTAGTAGCAGGGCATAATGGTATGCAGTTTTATGCAAACAATAGAGCCGAAGTTAATAACTTAAAGCAAGATAACGATGAGTTAATGAAACGAAACGAACTATTGGCTGCAGACGTAAAGGACTTAAAAGTGGGTTTGGAAGGTATAGAAGAACGTGCAAGAAATGAGCTAGGTATGATTCGTCAAAATGAAACCTTTTTTAGACTAGTACCTAATAATGATGAGAAATAATGAGCGTTACTGACATACCACGCAATAGCCAAATTGCGGTGATTATCCCAGCGTCAGGGGTAGGCAAGCGATTAGGTGCTGAAATACCTAAGCAATACATAAATCTAGTAAACCAGCCGATATTGGAACATACACTTAGAAAATTTCTAGATCTTTCATTTGTTGATAAGATCATTGTTGTGTTGGCGAAAAACGATTCTTGGTTTTCAAATTTGCCTTCTGTCGATAACCCTAAAATTAAAATTGTTGCTGGTGGAAAAGAGCGTGCAGACTCGGTTCTAAATGGTATCCGAGATGCAAAGGAAATGGGTTTTACTCATGTGATGGTTCATGATGCGGCTCGGCCTTGTGTTTTAGTCTCAGAAATTAAAGCGCTATACGAACATGGTTTAACGCATAACCGAGCTGTAATATTAGGCGCTAAGGTTCGCGATACAATGAAGCGTTCAGACGCAATAAAATTTAAAGATGAAAGCCATGCACGAATCGACTCTACTGTTGATAGAAATAATCTATGGCACGCATTTACGCCACAATTTTGTAGTGTTGAAGAATTATTGAATGCACTTGTGCAGCAAACTGATGCGTTGGGGTTAGTGAGCAAAAGTGTGACAGACGAAGCATCGGCGTTAGAGTTAGCAGGTGTACCTGTTGATATTATTAACTCGAGTGCTAGAAATATAAAAGTTACGGAACCTGACGACATAGCATTGGCGACATACTATTTAGAAAGTGAGAAACATGAATATTAGAATTGGAATGGGTTACGACGTACATAAATTTGGCGGACAAGGTCCACTATCATTAGCGGGCGTTAAAGTTCCTTTTGATCAAGGTTTTATTGCACACTCAGATGGTGATGTAGCGATACATGCTTTATGCGACGCAATGTTAGGCGCGTTAGCCATGGGGGATATAGGACAGCATTTTCCAGACAATGCATCAGAGTTTGAAAATATTGATAGCCGTATATTACTGCGTCATGTAAATGATTTAATTCTCAAAAAAGGCTACCGCGTATCAAACTGCGATTTAACGATAGTGGCTCAGGCGCCAAAGATGGCACCGCATATTGTTTTAATGAGAGAAACGTTAGCGGAAGATTTAGGTGTTAACGTGGACCAAGTTTCAGTAAAAGCGACGACCACTGAAAAACTTGGTTTTGAAGGTCGTAAAGAAGGTATCTCTGTTCAAGCAGTGGTGCTACTAAAAGGTAAATAGTTACAAGGTACATAAATGAACGAATCTAATTTTTTTCAAGACTGGGATTTATCTCATTGGAACTATTTACACGGAAAGCCTCAAGGCGAAGCTGATTTTAAGCAAATCCCAGAAGACTTTGTGGTTACGGAAAAGTTGCCATTTGAGTTGACCGGGGATGGCGAAAATTTATATCTGTTAATAGAAAAACGTGAACTCAATACTCAGCAGGTCTGTCAACATTTAGCCAAAGTGTTGGGTAAAAGGTTACGTGACGTTGGATATGCCGGATTGAAAGATAAGCAGTCAGTGAGTCGCCAGTGGTTTTCTGTGCAATCAAACGTAACTCAAGAGTTAGATTTGTCTGGTATTGAAACTCCCAATATTAAAATTATCGATACTAAGCGACATCAGAAAAAGCTAAAAGTAGGTGCGTTAGAAGGTAATGGTTTTTCTATACGTCTTCGAAATGTATCAAATAAAGAAGAGTTGTTGGCTCGGTTAGAAGTTGTTGCTGAAAAAGGGGTCCCTAATTACTTTGGATTACAGCGCTTTGGATTTAAAGGTAATAATTTAAACTGGGCAAACCGCTGGGCGGATGGCGAGTCAATTCGTGACAAAAAGATAAAAGGTTTTGCCTTGTCTGCGGCTCGTTCGTTTATTTTTAATGAAGTCGTCAGTGCTCGAGTCGAGCAGGATAAACTCTTTACACCTTTTGCTGGCGATGTATTTGTTTTAGCTGGCAGTAACTCGTACTTCACCAGCGAGTTAGATGGTTCCATTAATAACCGCTTGGTAGAGCGAGATATTTTGCTATCTGCACCAATGGTAGGCAAAGGTGATGCCATTGCTGACGCTGACGCCTTTGAATTTGAAAACACGATTGTCGAGGAATACGCAACGTGGAATACGCTATTAGCCGAACAAGGCCTTGAGCAGCAAAGGCGAGTAATACATCTAGTTCCAGACAATTTAATATGCCAAGTACAAGATAACGATGTGGTCGTGAAGTTTGATTTACCAAGCGGTGCCTTTGCAACCTCTGTATTAAGAGAGTGTATTAACTTTAGAGTACATGAACATGAAAATACTAATTAGTAATGATGATGGTGTTTTTGCACCTGGTATTGAAGCCTTGTATGAGGCATTGAGTACAATTGCAGAAGTCACAGTAGTTGCACCAGATAGAAATTTAAGTGGTGCTAGTAGTGCATTAACACTTACAAATCCGTTGCGATTACATAAGCATAAAAATGGGTTTTACAGCGTTAATGGTACACCAACAGATTGTGTTCATTTAGCCATAAATCAGCTATTACCTGAACCTCCAGATATGGTTGTTGCCGGTATCAATCATGGTGCAAACCTTGGTGATGATACGTTTTATTCTGGCACTGTTGCTGCGGCGGCAGAAGGCAGACACTTGGGGCTTCCTGCTATAGCAATGTCCCTTGCTAGTCGATCAGAAGAAAACATGAAATGCGCAGCGCAAGTTGCAAAAAAGGTTGTTGAGCACTTGAAAGAGCATCCTCTGGAGTCCGATCAGATACTTAATGTGAACGTACCCGATGTCGCTTTCGAAAATATTAATGGCTTCTCGGTTACGCGCCTTGGTAAAAGACATAAAGCAGAAATGATGACAAAGCAACAAGATCCATGGGGACGCGAGATATATTGGTATGGTACATTGGGCAAAGAGTTAGATGCCGGAGAGGGTACTGACTTTTTTGCGGT
Source organism: Psychrosphaera sp. (assembly GCA_028098005.1). The sequence goes on along the minus strand of JAOHFM010000047.1, from coordinate 4,192 downwards.
AAATAATAATGAAGTTTCAATTACACCACTAAAAATAGATATGACCGCATATTCAAGTTTAGAAACGGTGTCTTCTTGGGTTAAAAAAATAAAGTAGTGGCATGAATCAATATACTCGTAGCGGAGCTACGCTAGCAAATCAAGTAAAAGGGTTAGGAATAGAAAATCCTGTGGTACTCGATGCAATTTCGTCGGTTCCTCGTCACTTATTTGTAGAACAAGTGTTAGCTCATAAGGCTTATGAAAACACAGCTCTACCAATTGGTCAGGGGCAAACAATATCTCAGCCTTATATTGTAGGTAAAATGACCCAAATGTTAGTTGAGCATGGCGTCACTTCTAACGTGCTTGAAATTGGCACAGGCTCGGGCTATCAAGCTGCAATACTTGGTAGAGTGTTTGACCAGATTTACTCAGTAGAAAGGATTCGCCAACTTCAATTAATAGCTAAGCGAAGGCTTCAAAAACTAGATATTTATAATGTGCAAATGAAACACGGTGATGGCTGGTTAGGCTGGGAAAGTAAAGCGCCATTTGACGCAATTATTGTTACTGCAGCTCCAGAGTCTGTTCCCCAAGCTTTAAAGTCGCAGTTAAAAGAGGGCGGTATTCTCATTCTTCCAGTAGGAATTGAAAACCAACAGCTAGTCACCATCGTTAGAAACGGCGATGAGTTCATAGAAACGCAACATGAACCTGTTAAATTTGTACCGTTAGTATCTGGAGATACCGCTTAATGAAAGTTTTTACGCAGTTATATGACGCGTGTATTCGCTGGGCAAAACATAAATACGCAACTTACTATTTGGCGTTGCTTACCTTTTCGGAATCCGTATTTTTCCCTATACCTCCTGATGTTATGTTGGCGCCAATGGTAATAAGCCAGCGCAAAAAAGCCTGGTTCTTGGCCTCAATTACTACTATTAGTTCTGTAGTAGGAGGAATTGTTGGATATATGTTAGGCGCCTACCTTTATGAACCAGTAGTACTTCCTTTTATTGAAATGATGAATTATCAAGATAAATTCGCAACAATTGTCGGCTACTTTGACAGGTTTGGTGTTTGGATAGTCTTTTTGGCAGGTTTTACGCCCATACCTTATAAATTGTTTACGGTGAGTGCTGGTATGTTATCAATGACCTTTTGGCCTTTTGTTATTGCCTCTAGTATTGGCAGAGGTATGAGGTTTTTTTTGGTGGCCGGGATCTTATATTTTGGTGGTGAAAAAATGGAACATAAAATTCGACAATATGTTGATGTTCTTGGTTGGCTGGTTGTCGGTTTAATTGTTGCTTACGTAGTATATAAACAGTTTTAAAATGAAAATATTTATCTCTCTCATCTTATTATTGTTTCTTGTGGGCTGTGCAAACCGTAAGTACCCTGCACCAATTGTAATGATAGACCAGGTCTCTTCTTCCTATTCTGAGGCCTTTAAAAATACTATTACCGATGAAAGTTACCAGGTTCAAAAAGGGGAGACCTTATACTCAATAGCATGGCGAGCGGGGATAGATTTTAGGCTTTTAGCACAGAATAATAACATTTCAGAGCCCTACGAAATATTCCCAGGTCAGAAATTGAACCTATCTCAAGGCAAAGCTATTGCTGCAAATAATCAAACCAGAAAACAACCTGTTACCAAAATAAATACAACACAAAAAAATAATAAAAAAACTATTGCAAAAGAAAAACCAGAGGAGTACGGTAAAAAACAGACGAATCAAAAAGTACAAAAAAAAGTTCAAAAAGAAACAATTATAAAAATTGAAAATGATTCGTTTCCTCACAAGGTTCGCAATTGGCGGTACCCAAGTGACGGAAAAATTATCGATACCTATTCCACCAAGGAAAACGGTAACAGAGGCATCGATTTCGGAGGAAGACCTGGGGATCCTATTATTGCTGCAGCAGATGGCAAAGTAGTTTACGCAGGAAGTGCGCTAAGAGGGTTTGGTAATTTAATTATTATCAAGCACAACAATGATTATTTAAGTGCTTATGCTCACAATCGTTCTTTGTTGGTTAAAGAACAAGATTGGGTTAAGGCGGGACAAATTATTGCGGAAATGGGCAGCTCTGGAACCGACAAAGTCAAACTTCACTTTGAAATTAGATTTCGTGGTCGAACTGTAAATCCTCATAAATACTTGCCTAAATAGTTATAAGCTTAGATGTTAACCTAAAAAATATTGCATAAGCAATGTATCTGGGAGTCGCACTATGGGCCAAGAACTGGTATCTGAAGTTGAAAAAACGGTAAAAGAAAACGTAGAGTTTTCTGAAGCTCAATTGAATGAGGTTGAGGACGCGGAAGACACTGTTGAAGAAGAAGTTGTTCTTAAAGCAGAGCAACCAAAAAATCTAGACGCAACTCAGATATACCTGAGTGAGATTGGATTCTCCCCACTACTGACTGCAGAAGAAGAAGTCTTTTTTGCTAGAAAAGCTCTAAAAGGCTGTGACGCATCACGAAAGCGAATGATTGAAAGTAACCTTCGCTTAGTCGTAAAAATAGCTCGTCGATACAACAATCGTGGATTAGCGCTACTAGATTTAATTGAAGAAGGCAATCTTGGGTTGATTCGTGCGGTTGAAAAGTTTGACCCTGAAAGAGGGTTTAGATTCTCTACCTATGCGACATGGTGGATTAGACAAACGATAGAACGCGCAATCATGAATCAAACGAGAACTATCCGTTTACCCATTCATGTAGTGAAAGAGTTAAACGTTTATTTACGAACAGCACGAGAACTAGCACAGCAATTGGATCACGAGCCGACAGCGGAAGAAATTGCAGAAAAACTCGATCGACCGGTGGAAGATGTGTCTAAAATGCTGCGTTTAAATGAACGTATAAGCTCTGTAGATACACCTATTGGTGGTGACTCTGATAAAGTTCTATTAGACGTAATTGCAGATGATCGCTTAAAAGGCCCTGAGCTCAAAACAACAAATGACGACATAAATGATAATATTGTGCATTGGTTAGAACAACTTAATCCAAAGCAAAGAGAAGTATTAGCTCGTCGTTTTGGCTTACTAGGATATGAACCTTCTACGTTAGAAAACGTAGGTAAAGAAATAGGCTTAACTAGAGAGCGAGTTCGTCAAATCCAAGTAGAAGCGTTACGACGATTAAAGGATATGGCGCTACATGAAGGTTTAAACATGGAATCTCTGTTCCAGGTGGAAGAGCATTAGTCTTCTGTATCCAATGACTTAATTCCTAAGCCGGTAGCGAACACCGGCTTTTTTTTGCCCGAAATTTATAGTAGTCTAAATGCTCGTGCCTAGGATGGCTTCATTATAAACATTTTGAGTATTCAAAGATTGAATGTAAAAAACTCTTTAAAATTAACTTTTATATTAATGTTTTTAAACGCATTTAATGCTGATGCAGAGCCGTCAAGTATTGGCCGGAACTGGGATGTTGCGTCAGAAAGTACTGTGCTATTGCGCACACCACCCCCACACTCACAAGGTTATTTTGTATCCGAAGTCCTGACCAAACTTTATGACAAACTAGGTTATAAAGTGGAATTTATGAATGTTCCAAGCGTCCGAGAGTTAGAATTAGCGAGCCGGTCGGTACTTTCGGGTGTGCTGGCAAGGGATCAAGTCATAGAGCAAAGTTACCCAGATTTAGTTCGAGTCGATTTTTCACTTTTTGAGTATCAAGTTATATTAACTGGTGATAGACGATCCTGTGGGTATTGCCTACCGGAAGATATTACCATGTTGGGTTATCCTAAGGGTCTTAAAGTGTTCCCAACAATAATAGAAAAACATTTCAATAAGCCTACTGTTATACCACTAACAGACACGGCTAAAGTTGAAGAAGTTGTATTAAAGCAACGTTTGCCTGCGTTTTTAAATGCGAACATTGATTATTCTGAGCAGTTAAAGCTAAGCCCTCATTCTATCAAGCATGTTTTAGATACGCGTCCAGATTTTCACTACCTTTCACCTAAGTTTGCTTTTCTTAAACCTGCGCTAGAGCAAGCCTTAAAGCAAATGTTAGAGAGCGGAGAACTAGATTCTTTAAAGAAAAAGTATGGTATCCAATCTTTTCCTAAAACTGGAAAGCCGATTAAACAACGGAACGTTAAAGTAGTAAGCGGAACTTGGCAAGAATATACAGAGTCGGACGGAACCGGGGTTTATTGGGAGATATTAGAATCAGGATTAG
>JAOHFM010000045.1 GCA_028098005.1 Psychrosphaera sp. | reverse complement strand
TCGGGTAGAACGTCAATGTCGATTTGTTCGTTGCTAAACATCTTCTCAATTCTGTATTATCGTAATTTCCGCTATCGAGTGTCCCACGGACAAATTATCTTACGACGAGGTATTCTCAGCAAAGAAAGAACCACCTTAAAGTTTGAAAAAGTACAAAACGTAAACCTTGCGACCCCTTTTTACTTTGCGCCGCTTAATCTAGTTAATTGTATTTTTGATTCTGCAGGTTCAGCTCAAAAAGAAATAAGCCTACCAGGCATATCAAATGAATATGCGGAACAAGTTCGTACTGATATTTTTGACTATAAGAGTCAGCTTAAAGCCAGTGATCTTGATGCCGAGACGTTACAAGAAAGTAGTGACGACGAAGGCAATAATGCAATCATAAACAAGAAACCTATTATCCGTTTGTCTTTGCCTGAAATTGCTCGCTTTGGCTTGTCATCTAATATGACCTTCATTTTACTGGCGGTATTGGCACCCTTTATGGAAACTATTGTTGAATTTTCAAAAGAATCCATTGTACCTAACATTGTTTCAGTGCTGACAACCGTACTGCCACAAACACCATTGTTAAATGTCATTGCCGTTGTTTTATTTACTATGCTGGTGATTTTTACCGCCTTAATGCTCTCGGTACTCTCTTCTATCATTCAATTTTATAATTATGAGTTGTACGACCAAGGTAAACAATTTAAACGCATTGCGGGCTTATTTGAGAAACATCAAATCTCCATCGCAAAACATAGAGTTCAAGCAATCAGTATCAAACAAAATTGGGTATTTAAGTTACTCAAGCGTGTCACCGTACAGTTCCACCAGCTAGCCATTGCCCATGGTCAGAATGCGAAAAATAAAAATAACCTGTCGATTCCAACGCTTTATCCAGAGCTATGGCCTGAGATTGTTGGCAAAACATTCAGTGATTTAAATACAAACGAGTTAAATTTTATGGGTATCAGTGCTCGCTATATCTCCCACGTTATTGTGCTTTTTTGGTTAGCGCCGCTTACTGTATTAACGCTGATTTTGATCCAGTTTGACTTAACTTGGATTTGGCTTTTAGGGATTACTCCCGTTGGAGCTTGTTTGGTGTATTTAAAATGGCGACGCTATGGACTTTGGTTCAACGATGACTTTGTTGCCATTAGAACAGGGTTTATTGGGCAAAAAATTACCGTGCTTCCACTTTATAAAGTGCAAAATGTGTCGCAGGTACAAACTCCAATGTTACGCAGAAACAACTTAGCCAATATTGTGTTACAGCTGCCTTACGGAAAAGAAAGTTTACCTTTTGTACCAAAGCGTAAGGCGCGTGCGTTTCTAAATTTATGCACCTACCAAATAGAAAGAAGCGAGAAATCTTGGCTTTAGCTGCGCCAGAATGCAGGCGTAAACAACACTAATAAGGTAAATACTTCTAAGCGACCGAATACCATTGCAAGCATTAGCACCCACTTGCCGGTATCGGTCACGCTTGAATAGTTTTGAGCTACCTCTCCCAAACCTGGGCCAAGGTTATTTAAGCTTGCTGCCGTCGCTGTAAATGCGGTTAAGTTGTCTAAACCCGTTCCCACCAGCGCCAACATGATCAATACAAACACTAAGGTGTATGCAGAGAAGAATCCCCAGACAGCTTCTACCACTCTATCTGGTAACGCTTTTTTACCGAGTTTAATTGAGTATATTGCTTTCGGGTGAACTAAGCGGTTCATTTCTCTCATGCCTTGCTTAAAGAGTAATACTACTCTTACAACCTTTAGCCCGCCACCGGTTGAGCTTGCACACCCCCCAATAAACGAACTAAAAATTAGCAATATAGGCAAAAACACAGGCCAAGCTGCAAAGTTCGTTGTAGCAAAGCCAGCGGTTGTCGACATAGAGACAGACTGAAGCAAAGCTTGATCTAATGCTTCAAACTTGTCGCCAAACACTTCGTATTCAATAAGAATATAAAAGCAAAGAACGGCCAATACTAATTGGATGACTAAGAAGGCTTTATACTCTGGATCTCGAATATAATGCATAACCGATTTGTTTCTAAACGCAGCAAAGTGCAACGAAAAATTTGCCGCAGCAATTAGCAAAAACACCACACAAATCATATTAATTGCGGGGCTATTAAAATAAGCTAAGCTCGCATCGTGCGTAGAAAAACCACCAATAGCGATTGTTGAGAAGGCATGACAAATGGCATCAAATGTCGACATACCAGCTAGCCAATAACTCACTCCACACGCTAACGTTAAGATTACGTAGATATACCATAGGTGTTTAGCTGTATCGGCAATCCGAGGAGTCATTTTGCTATCTTTCATTGGCCCTGGAGTTTCAGCTCTATAAAGCTGCATACCACCAACACCTAGTAACGGAAGTATAGCTACCGCTAAAACGATGATACCCATACCGCCTAGCCATTGCAGCTGCTGACGATAAAACTGGAATGACTTGGGAAGCTCATCTAAACCGGTTAAAACCGTTGCCCCTGTTGTGGTTAACCCAGAGAAGGATTCAAAAAAGGCGTCGGCTATTTTTATTTCAGGAGTAACAGAGAAGATAAATGGCAGCGCACCAAAAGAGCCCAGTACTAACCAAAAGAAGACAACGATTAAGAACCCTTCCCTGGCTCTCAAATCTGACTTTTGATGGCGGTTAGGGTAATAAATTAAACCACCAGCAAATAAAGCAAAGAAAAACGCTAATACAAATGGTAACGCACCACCATCACGATATATCACCGATACGATTGACGGTGGCAACATGGCTAAACTGAAAATACAAACCAGTAAGCCTAAAATTCGAATAATGGCGCGATATTGCATTGTTTTTCTTATTGTTCGTTAAAGTAGAACTATTCTAAACCAAGATCTCTTGTCATGTTCTCATTTTTCTCACGATGAACAATAATATTATCTTCAATTCGGATTCCACCAAATGGTTTAAGCTCTTTTACTTTGTCCCAATTAACCATTGCGTGACGTTCTGTACCAACTAAGTCACCAAGTAGTGAATCAATAAAGTACAATCCAGGCTCTACGGTAAATACCATATCAGCCTCAATTGGACGCGTTGTTCTTAAAAACGGGTGTTGTTTAGGCGACGGAATATGCGTCCCTCTAGTATCCGCCATAAAACCACCAATATCATGAACCTGCAAACCTAAATGATGACCTAACCCATGTGGGAAGAAAGTACTCGTTAAGCCACTTTCTACAGCAACATCACCACTTACATTGGTAATTCCAAACTCTTTTAACGTTTCACCAATTAATTGATGGGTTTGAATATGAAGGTCTACATAGCTCGCGCCAGGCTTTAAACCATTACCCATTTTCACAGTAATGTCGTCTACTGCTTTAATAAGCTCTGCAAATTGGTTTTGTTGTTTTGTATAAGTACGAGTAATGTCTGCTGCGTAGCCATTACATTGGGCACCTGCATCAATTAAAAAGCTTCTGTGCTCTGACGGAGGCATGCGATCAAAGTGGGTGTAATGCAAAATTGCTGCATTTTCATTTAGCGCCACAATGTTGCCATACGGCGTGTCATTTTCCATTTGGTGACTAGCGGCTAAATATGCTTGTTGGATATCGTATTCTGAACCACCTGCTAAAAACGTATTCTTGGCCGCCGTGTGTGACAAAACAGCAAGTCGGTTTGCTTCACGAAGGCTGTGCATTTCATACTGAGACTTATACGCACGGTGGTAATGAATAAAATTAACCACAGGCTCAGGATTAATATGACCAAAGTTAAGTGCTTTTGCCACGTCGATTTGCTCACCCAAGTAAGCAAAATTAGCCTTGTCATAAGGAAGTAGTTTTTCTACCTGCGATGGGTTTTTAAGGTATTCAATATCAAAGCTTTCAGTCCAGTATTCCGTTGGTTCGTCAGGAACTTTATGCCAGAAATCTACTGGGCGATAGAATATTAGTTTTGGTTTATCCGTGCCATTGACCACTAACCAACAGTGAGGGTTGTCAATCACAGGAACCCATGCTTTAAACTGAGGGTTAGGTTTAAACGGGTAGTACATGTCGTCTAAGAATTGACGCATAGGCTGACCACTATGGATAACAATTCCGTCTAAACGTTCCGTTTGAACGATTTCTTTGGTTAACGCTTGTAAACGTTCAATATGAGCTGGATAAGTATCCGCTAAGTTATTCATTAGTGTCATGTTCTATACTCCTATTTATATATTTAAGGAGTGTAACACCTATATTTTATAACATTAAGCTAAGCCGCTAAATTTCCGGCTTAACCTGCAGCGTTGTGATATCAGCGGTCAACGTTGACTCTTCTTGTAAGAGATTTTGATAAACCTGTTTGTAAGCGAGTACAGCCTTTACATAGTTTCTTGTTTCCTTGTAAGGAATAGACTCAATCCACGCGTCTGCATTTACCGCTTCTTTTGGTAACCACTTCTTAACCCTATGATAACCGGCGTTATACGACGCCGCTGCCAATACTAAGTGTTGGTCTGTTTTGTCCAGTAACTTCTCTAAATATGAGGTGGCGTACTTCAAGTTTGTTTCTGGTTCAAACAATTCGTATTTTGAAACTCGTTTTCGAGCAACAACAGAAGCCGTAGCTGGCTTAATTTGCATAAGACCTGCTGCGCCCGCTGAAGAAAAGGCATCTTCAATAAAAGAACTTTCCCTGCGAATAATAGCGAAAATCAAACTTGCCGGTAAACCAGTTCGTTCTGCCTGTTGTTGGATAATCTGATTGAAAGCAAGTGGAAAACGTAACTCAACATCATTTAAGTAGTCTACTTTAGACAATGCCAAAATTGGCCTGTCGACCCAGCCGTGTTCCGCCGCCATTTGTGAAGCCACCAGTAACTCCTCTTCAGAGACTTTTCTGGCTAAGTAGTTCCACTCTTTCCTTGCACGTAACAGCGAGTTGGAGTGATACAAAGCTAATGCTCTTTTAAATGTGTCATTATTTTTTATTTTAGATTGCAATACCACGTTAGCAGTTATGGGCTCGTGACGAATATTTAAATCAACATCTAGTGATGAGGCCGCCATAAAACCATAATAATCACGACGTTCAGCAAGCTCTGAGAGTAATCGATTAGCATAACCTTTATCGCCAACTTCGAGTTCCGCTTTAGCACGCCAAAATACCACCGATGGATCGACCTGGTATAGCTCTGGTAAAGAGTCAAGCGTATCCAAAACCACTTGCCAATTATTGGTCGCCAACGCTCTTGCCAATTTCCACTGTTTTACACTCTCGTCAACAACATCATTTGGTAAGGCATTAAGCAAGTCCAGCGCCATTGGTGATTTGTTCACCGCAAGAGCTATTGCTGACTTTTTATCAATGTAGACTTTAGTTTTGTCTTCAAATCTATGGGTCGACTTTTTATCTCCCCACCACTGGTAAAAGCGTTCTGGGTTTGCAAACGCCAACTTACTTGAAAACACTTTTAAGATATCTACTTCATTATCATTATGAAACAGGAAAAAACCTTTACGGTATATTGTTTTTGGTCGCTTGCTCGCTTTAATCCATAAATCCACAAGATATTGGTGATCGGAAGGTAAATAACGCTTTAAATATCGAGCAAGTTTATAATTACCAGAGAGTGCAGCGAGTTTTACTCTTTGTAAGGCATCTTTTGGTTTAAGTAAATCACTGTTGTACCAAGCAGAAAATAATCCATCACATTCTTTGGGTAATGATTTATTAGTCACCCAGACATCTGCTATCTGGTCGCTTATTTGTTCCAACGAGCTGAGTTCTAATTGCCAACCTAAATACCGACAATCTAATGCGCTATCAGCGCCAAGTTGATAAACATCAAAAAATGCATCTCTGTAATTATTATTCGCTAAATAGTGAACCCACTTTAATTTTAATGCGGGAACAAAAGGAGCCCCATCATACTCTTCAATGAACTGATTAATGACGGCTTTTTTCCCAATATCTAAAGTTGCAGACAAATAGTTTGCTTTTGCATATGGAAAAAGTGGGTACTTTGAAAAGGCATTTACGAGCTTTAGATAGTCGTTTGTATCACCAGCTTGCGCAAGCTCTTCAAACTCTTCAAAAGAGACGCGATTTGTGTTGGTGTTTGTAGAGTCTGAACTTAATGGCGCAGATAGCAGCTGCAACGGTAAAGTAATCAAGCAAAATGCGCTTAACTTTACGAATTTGCTCATACTATTTTGAACCTTTTTTACTGCCATGAGTCTTCACCACTTATACACCAGATATTTTAGTCTAAACTAACTTAACAAAAATCGTTGAGTGTTTGACCTTATTTTTTAGATTCTTTAACCAAATCTCTAAATAGTACGTACTACTTATGGTCGTATGTAAGGAAAAACATTGATTTTTGCTGTATTTAAGGCGACACTCGTAGAACAATATCAACTGGTCGTACCATTTAATTTTGGGAGTATAACAATGATTTTTAAAGGCCAAACCGTCAATGTAACCATGGGTGAACATGGAATTGCCCACTTTACATTTGATGCCCCTGGTTCAGTCAACAAGTTTGATCAACAAACTATTCAAGACTGCAAAGACGCTACTAAAGCGATTAATGAAGACAGTTCGATTAAAGCCGTATTATTCCGTTCTGCTAAGTCTGCCTTTATTGTAGGTGCTGACATTACTGAGTTTTTAGAAACCTTTAAGCAAGACGAAGATATTCTTGTTGATTGGGTAAAGTCTAGCTCTGACATGTTTGATGGCATCGAAGACATCAAAGTACCAACGCTAACTGCTATTTCAGGCTTTGCGTTAGGTGGTGGTTTTGAGCTTTGTTTAGCAACTGATTTCCGTGTTGTAGATGAAACAGCCCAAGTTGGCTTGCCAGAAAACAACTTAGGTCTAATTCCAGGTTTTGGTGGTACGGTTCGTTTACCACGCGTTATTGGACCTGATAATGCACTTGAGTGGATTACATCAGCTCGCCCTAAGAAGCCTAAAGATGCGCTTAAAATGGGTGCGGTAGATGCATTCACTAGCAACGACAAGATTATTGATGTTGCAACTTCTATGTTACTTCAAGCTATTGAAGGCAAACTAGATTGGCAAGCGCGTCGTGCTCAAAAATTAGCGCCTATTCAATTTAGCCCTACTGAATTAGAAAATGCAGTAACTGTTGCTAAGACAATGGTTATGGCAAAAGCAGGTAAACACTACCCTGCACCAGTTGCGGCTGTAGATAGCGTATATGAATCAGCTGGCATGAGCCGTGATGAAGCGATGCGTGTAGAAAATCGTTACTTTGCAAAACTTGCTAAGACTGATGCTGCAACGGCCATGATTGGTAATTTCATGAATGACCAATATGTTAAAGGTTTAGCGAAAAAAGCGGGTAAAGTTAACACCCACGAAGTGAAGCAAGCTGCTGTATTAGGTGCTGGCATCATGGGTGGTGGTATTGCCTACCAATCTGCATCTAAAGGCACGCCTATTGTGATGAAAGACATTGCACAGGGTGCGCTTGATCAGGGCATGGGCGAAGCGTCTAAGATTCTTAATAAGAAACTTAAAAAAGGCCGTATCGACGGTGTTAAGTTAGCAACAACGTTAAATAACATTCAACCTTCTCTAAGCAATGAATCTTTAAAGTCTGCTGACTTTATTATTGAAGCGGTAGTTGAAAACCCAAATGTTAAAGCGTCGGTTCTTGCTGAAGTAGAAGGTTTAGTTGAAGACAACGCCATCATTACTTCAAACACGTCAACAATTTCTATTAATCGTTTGGCTAAAAGCCTTAAGCGTCCAGAAAACTTCTGTGGTATGCACTTCTTCAACCCAGTGCCATTAATGCAGTTAGTTGAAGTTATTCGTGGAGAAAACACTTCAGATGCAACGATTGCAGCAACGGTTGCTTACGCAACTAAAATGGGTAAAACAGCAATTGTTGTTAATGACTGTGCAGGTTTCTTTGTAAACCGCGTATTGTTCCCTTACTTTGCAGGTTTCAGCTTATTACTTAACGACGGCGCACACTTTGCGCAAGTTGATAAAGTAATGGAACGTGAGTTTGGTTGGCCAATGGGTCCAGCAATGTTGTTAGATGTTGTTGGTATCGATACTGCTGACCATTGTACTGACGTGATGGCCGATGCGTTCCCAACAAGAATGCAAAAGCTAGAAAACGACCCTATTTCTGTTCTTTACGGCAGCAAGATGTTCGGTCAGAAGAACGGCAAAGGTTTTTACGAACACTCTAAAGACAAACGTGGTCGCCCTCAAAAACAAATTAAAGATGAAACATTATCTTTACTAGGTGATGTTGCTGCGATGGACAAAGAGTTCGATAAAGCAGACATCATTGACCGCTTAATGATCCCTATGATTAACGAAACGATTCGTTGTCTTGAAGAAGGTATTGTTGCCTCTCCGTCTGAAGCAGATATGGCGTTACTATACGGTATTGGTTTCCCTCCATTCCGCGGTGGTGTGTTCCGTTATGTTGATACTGTAGGTCTTGCAGAGTTTGTTGCTAAAGCAGACAAGTACAAAGACTTAGGTGAGATTTATCACGTAACCGATAAAACACGTCAAATGGCTGAAGCTGGCCAGACGTTTTACGGCACATACACAGGTAAGTAGGAGCGAATAAAATGAAAAATGTAGTTATTATAGATTGCGTTCGTACTGCAATGGGCAAAGCTAGAAATGGCATGTTCGAAAATGTACGTGCTGAAGATTTATCAGCAGCAGTAATGAAGTCTTTGCTTGAGCGTAACCCAAAGGTTAACGCAGCAGAGTTAGACGATGTAATCTGGGGTTGTGTAATGCAAACTCTAGAGCAGGGCTTTAATGTCGGTCGTCAGGCCGCCCTTCTTGCTGGAATTCCAACATCAGTTCCTGCTGTTACAGTTAACCGTTTATGTGGTTCATCTATGCAAGCTTTGCATGATGCTGCTAATAAGATTATGGCAGACCAAGGCGACATGTTTATTATTGGTGGTGTTGAGCATATGACTCACGTTCCAATGACACATGGCCTAGACTTCCACCCAGGATTAAACCTAAACACAGCGCAAGCTGCTGGCTCTATGGGTTTAACCGCTGAAGCATTAGCACGTAAGCACGGCATTAGTCGTGAGCAACAAGATGAATTTGGTGTTCGTTCACACAGATTAGCTTATGAAGCGTCTGTGGAAGGTCGTTTCGCCAATGAAATCATTGCAGTTGAAGGCCATGATGAGAACGGCGCGTTAACCATGTGTGATTATGATGAAGTTATTCGTCCACAAACCACTATGGAAACGGTTTCACCACTTCGACCAGTATTCAACCCTGTTAATGGTACGGTTACAGCGGCAACATCTTCTGCATTATCTAACGGGGCCTCTGGCATGCTAGTGATGAGTGAAGAGAAAGCCAATGAACTAGGCCTTAAATACCGCGCTAAGGTTAAAGCGATGGGTGTTTCTGGTTGTGAGCCTTCAACTATGGGTTGGGGACCGGTACCAGCGACTGAAAAAGCACTTAAGCGTGCAAACATTAATATTCAAGACATTGGTCAATTTGAATTAAATGAAGCGTTTGCTGCTCAAGCCTTGTCAGTTGTTAAAGGTTTAGGTATTGAAGATCGTATGGATGATATTAATCCAAACGGCGGTGCGATTGCATTGGGTCATCCATTAGGTTGTTCTGGCTCTCGTATTTCAACGACTTTGATTAACAATATGGAACGTAACAACGCTAAATACGGTCTTGCGACTATGTGTATTGGTTTTGGCCAGGGAATTGCGACCATATTCGAACGTCCGTAATCGCAAAGCTAATATAGGAAAGTGCAATGGTTTGAAGCCATTGCACTTTTTTTTTATCTCGTTAAAATTCTATACATCTTTTGTTACATAATTTTAGCTAAATTAAAGCGCTAAATAGTAAGAGCCCAATATGACTTCGCCTACCAAAACGCTAGATGCTTTGGGACTTAGATGCCCAGAGCCTGTTATGATAATAAGAAAAGAAGTAAGAAGTATGGCCATAGGGGAAACCCTGTTAGTAAAAGCAGATGACCCTGCTACAGTTAGAGACATCCCCTCTTTTTGTCGGTTTATGGGGCATGAGTTAGTGGAACAACAGGTTGAAGAAAAACCTTTTATTTTTGTTATAAAAAAGGGAACATAACTTGTAACCAAGTTGGGGACGGATATCAATGCAAGAAAAGTATGAAAAGTGGCACCGGTATATAAATACTGACAACGTAGAAAGTGTTGAAGTAACCCGACAAAACATGTCACTTTTAGCTATGGTTACGTTAGCAATCATAGTCCTTGCTGGGTTATTGATCGTAAACCATAAAGATTATAGTACGTTGCTGAATCTTTCTATTTTTGGTGGCCTTTGTTTTGTCATCATCAGCGCTAGTATTTTTTATCTAACTCCTCACCAACAAGTGGGACGTCTTGTTTTATGCGCAGGGTTACTTGTTTTTAACGGTATGCTCATATACTCAGGCGGAACCGAAAACACCTCGCTTTACTGGTTATTCTATTATCCACTTATGGTCTATTCCGTAACCGGACACAGATGGGGTTCTTTCTTTTCTTTTTGTTTTGTCGCTATTGCTTTTCTATTACTCTATACCGACGGTGTAATTGTTGCTGAGTATGCAATGGCAGAACGAAGCCGGTTTCTGCTTTCCAGCTTAGTTATAATATTATTTTCGTTTATTAATGAATTTTATAGGGAACAAAGCCATACAAAAATTGAGTCAGTATCTATTGATCACAAACGAGACGCAAACACTGACGCATTGACGGATATCCCTAATCGACGTTTCTTAGAAGCTTCGTACTTCCCTTATTTAAAGACAAATTCAAGTTTGTTGTTACCGGCCTCAATCATCATGACCGACATTGATCACTTTAAAGTGATTAATGACACCTACGGTCATGACGTTGGTGACAAAGCGATTGTTCACTGTGTCAGTGTAATTAGAAAGGCCCTACGCAATACTGATGTACTCTGCCGAATAGGTGGTGAAGAGTTTTTAGTCTGTATTCCTCAAATGGGCATAAAAAAAGCTGAGAAAATTGCGGAGAAAATTCGGATATCTCTTCAAGATACACCAATGGTTTTAGAAGACGGCAAATTACTTACCATCAGAAGCAGCTTCGGTGTTTCTGAGATTTCAGGATCAGAAGAGTTTAATAACGCCATAAAATTAGCAGATGAGCGCTTATATTCTGCCAAAGAACAAGGCCGAAACAGGGTAGTAGCGGCTTAGTTTATCTATATAAATAACACAGTGTTTATTGAGTATTAGCTAACTTAATACTCAGTGACACAGGTTTATTATCCTGCATATAGATTATGAACTTATATTTAGTATTCAACGGTGGCGTAAACTTAATAGCACCGGCCAGTGGCATGAGCATGTCTTCTTTGTTTAGTATTGGGCAACTCAGCTGTATAGCTTCATCTAACTTAATTGAGTTGCTTTTACCATTGTAAACACCGCAATTTTTACCGCTAGACCAGGCCTTATCAGCAACTTTTAGATGATACGGATTACCATCATTTTGAAGCTCAACGAGAATTTCAGCTCGGTTCTCTGAAGTAGCTTTAAACTCATATACACGTTTTGCTTCCCACCAGGAAAATTCAGATCTTAAAAAAAAGCCGGTAGCTTCTTTATTTTTGTGACTCGCACAACCTGAATTTAATAGCAGTAACGTCATCAATGTCAGTGTTTTTTTCATTTTGTCTGTAACCTATTTCGTTTCTAAGTTAACAAATGCAATTCTAAGACCATGCTGACTGCCAAATTTAAGTTAAAAAAAAGCCCAGCATTTCGTACTGGGCTTCTGTAAGTCATTTTAAGGCTATAAAACTGATATGTCAGCTGTATGCATAAACAAAGATTGTAAACGTCCTAAAATAGCATAACGGTTACTTCTGATAGCTTCATTCTCATCATTAACCATTACGTTTTCAAAGAACGCATCTATCTCTGTTTGCAGCGCTGCTAATGATGTTAATCCTTCGCTGTATTGACCATTAGAAAAGCTTGATTCTACGCCTGGTGCAACGTCTTCAATTTTCTTAACTAAACCAATCTCTGCATCTTCAGATAAAAGCGCTTTGTCTATATCTGCAAAACTGGTTTGGGCGTTTTTACTAAGAATATTGTTAACACGCTTATTCGCTGCGGCTAATGCTGCAGACTCAGGCAACTTAGCAAACTCAACAACGGCTGCTAGTCGTTTGTTGAAGTCTAACGCAGATGTTGGCTTTTTGATTTCAACGGCGCGTATAACTTCAACCGAAACACCATGGTCTCTGTAATGAGCTTCAAAACGACCTAACATAAAGTCAAATACATTATTCACTACATTTGCGTTTGTAAGCTTGTTACCAAACAGTGACGCGGCATGCTCAGCTAACTCTTTAAAGTCTAGCTCTAGCTCTTTTTCTATCATAATTCTGATAATACCAATTGCCGCACGGCGTAATGCAAATGGGTCTTTGTCACCCTTAGGGAATTGGCCGATACCAAAAATACCCACTAAAGTGTCAAATTTATCCGCTAACGCAACAGCACATGCTTCTTTTGACGTTGGTAATTCGTCACCTGCAAACTTTGGCAGATACTGTTGATAAAGTGCGTCAGCTACTACAGCGTCTTCACCATCATTCAGCGCATAGTATTTACCCATGATCCCTTGGATATCGGTAAACTCCATAACAACTTCTGTCATTAAGTCTGTTTTTGACAGTAAACCAGCTCTTTTAGCGTGCACTTCATTAGCGTCTACTTTGCTAGCAATAAAGCCCGCTAGCGAAGATATTCGTTCTGACTTTTCTTTTAACGTACCTAGTTGTTTTTGGAATAAAACGCTTTCAAGGCTAGAAAGTCTAGACTCCAATGAGGTCTTCTTATCGGTATTATAGAAAAACTCAGCATCCGCTAATCGTGGACGAATAACCTTTTCGTTACCTTCAATTACGGCACTAGGCTGTTTGCTTTCTATGTTACTTATGAATAGAAACTTAGGAAGAAGATTTCCGTTTTCGTCTAGCATCGGGAAGTATTTTTGATCATCCTTCATCGTATAGATAAGCGCCTCTTGAGGCACCTCTAAGAACTT
>JAOHFM010000046.1 GCA_028098005.1 Psychrosphaera sp. | reverse complement strand
GGGGATGCTGACTTAACTTACTGTGCGTCCGAAACTTACGAATTGGTTGCAAAAAGAGTAAAGAACGCGAGCTCAATTTATGAAACGGACTTTTTCATGTGTGAACAGCTGTTTAATCAGAAGAAAATAGACATACTGGTTGATTACGAATACAACGTGCCCTCGTATTTTGAACGTTACCCATATGAGGTTTTTTCTGAGTCGTTGCCTCTATTTGCGTTGTTTCATGACAACGAGAGAGGCCGTATGCTAAGAACTATGTTTGACAACGGCTTGGCAAAAGCAAGAAGAGAAAACAAGTTATCCCAGCACTTCTTATCTTTTCAAGATTATAAAAATGCTAGGATTGGTGTTACCAAAGTTAACTAAGAGTTTGTTTTAAGTTGCTAATTAACTCCCATGCTTGCCGTGGTGACAAGTCATCTAAGTCTGTATCAGATATAACGTCAGCAACTTGTAATTTCGACATTTCCATCATCGATAGAGGTTTTGCTTGTGAGCTTGCCGGAAGTTGCTCAGAGAGTGACGAGCCGTCTTCTTGAACTTGTGTTTTTGTCCTTTCTAACTGCTCTAGCTTTCCTTTAGCGTAATGGAGGACCTCCTTAGGTAGTCCTGCCAGTTTTGCGACTTGAATTCCGAAACTTTTACTTGCGGCACCTTCTTGAACAGCATGCATAAATATAATGTCGTCGCCATGTTCTTGAGCATCTAAATGAACATTTACTACACCTTCTTGGTGTTCGGCAAACTCCGTTAGCTCAAAATAGTGTGTTGCAAACAGAGTCAGTGAATGAAGCTTAGAGACCAAGTAGTCTGCCGTTGCCCAAGCTAAACTTAGTCCGTCATATGTACTTGTGCCTCTACCTATTTCATCCATTAGTACCAATGAGTTTGGTGTCGCGTTGTGCAGAATGTTTGCAGTTTCCGTCATTTCTACCATAAATGTAGATCGTCCTGAAGCAAGGTCGTCAGAGGCTCCAATACGAGTAAATATTCTGTCTATCTCGCCAATTTCAGCGAACTCTGCTGGCACATAACAACCAATGTTGGCCATTAACGTTATGAGCGCTATTTGCCTCATATAGGTGGATTTACCGCCCATGTTGGGGCCAGTAATAACAGCGAGCCTTCGTTTTGGATTCAAACTTACAGGATTAGCAATAAAAGGGTCTGACATCACTTGTTCAACAACCGGGTGGCGGCCACCTTCAATGTTGATATTTCGCCCTGTGATTAAAGAGGGTTTAT
This sequence comes from Psychrosphaera sp., assembly GCA_028098005.1. The sequence goes on along the minus strand of JAOHFM010000046.1, from coordinate 11,735 downwards.
TGTAATTAAGTGATTCTGCGCGTTCGGCAAAGTTACAAAGTACATCTAGTTGTGCAATTCCATCGGAAGTAATCTGTAGCGGCTCGATGACGCTGTTCAGCTCAGTGATTAACTCGTCATATAATCTTTTTTCTAAGGCCAATGAACGGCTTTGGCTAGTTAAAACCTTTTCTTCATGGGCTTTTAATTCAGGAACAATATATCGCTCGTTATTTTTTAAAGTCTGACGACGAATGTAATGCTCAGGAACTTGTGCCGAATTTGCCTTGCTGACGTCAATAAAAAAGCCATGCACTTTGTTATAGCCTACTTTAAGCGTCGCTATACCAGTTTGCTCTCGCTCTCTCGCTTCTAGCTCCTCTACAAACCGGGTAGCTCCGGCACTCAACTCTCTAAGCTCATCAAGATCTTCATTAAAGCCAGGCTTAATGACTCCACCATCACGAATTAAAACTGGAGGACTTTCAATAACTGCAGCTTCTAATAATGATGCAACATCAGGAAGGTCTTGAATACTCTGTTTTAGAGCATTTAGTCGCCCGGAATTTGTACTTGCCAGCGACGCCTTTAATTTTGGAATAATCATTAAGGCATTTCGTAATCGGGCTAAGTCTCTAGGCCTCGCTGACCTAAGCGCTAATCGAGCAACAATTCGTTCTATGTCGCCAATTTGCTTTAAAAGTGTTTGAACCTCTTCGAAATGGCCGCTATCTACAAGTTCACTTACGGCATCTAGCCTTGCGGTAACTTCAAGCTGTTCACGACTAGGCATATGAATCCAGCGCTTTAGTAGTCGGCTACCCATTGGTGTAGATGTTTTATCGAGTACTTGCGCTAAGGTATTGTCTAAACCGCCGGATAGATTTTGCGTTAGTTCTAGGTTCTTACGTGTGGCTGAGTCAATTAATATGCAACTTTGCAATGATTCAACAGTAATACTTCTTATATGAGGTAGTGCTGTACGCTGTGTATCTTTGACATATTGCATTAAACAGCCAGCAGCACATAAACCTACGGAATAATCCATAACTCCAAAGCCAGCTAGCTCTTTTGTTTTGAACTGTTGGTTGAGAACTCGGTGAGCGGTTTGTAAATCAAACTCCCAATCAGGTCTGCGACGTGCGCCTTTGTGACGAGCAACGCTTTGTAATTCTGTGACTGATTCGGCATATAGAAGCTCTGCAGGAGCAAGGCGGGTTAATGTGGCGTTTAAGTCGCTTACGGTGACAAACTCATTTAATAAAAATCGACCACTATTTATATCTAAGTATGCTAAACCAAATTGAGTATTACTCTTTGTTTTCTTTTCAAAAACCGCGGCAATTAAGTTGTCCTGTCGGTCGGGCAGAAGATTTTCGTCGGTCACTGTGCCGGGTGTAACAATTCTTACGACTTTTCTGTCAACTGGGCCCTTACTTGTTGCTGGGTCGCCTATTTGTTCACAAATAGCCACTGATTGACCCATTTGAACCAATCGTGATAAATAGTTATCAACCGCATGATAAGGCACGCCGGCCATTGGAATGGGTTGGCCATGAGCAGTGCCACGTTTTGTTAGTGAGATATCGAGTAACTCAGACGCTCGTTTGGCGTCATCAAAAAAGAGTTCGTAAAAGTCACCCATTCTATAAAATAGAAGGACATCTTGGTGATCTTTTTTTAATTTTAAAAACTGTTGCATCATTGGCGTTTGTGCCGAAATGCTAGCCTCACTGTATAAATCAATCATTTTTGCGGTGAACTGATGGTTGTTTCATAATGTTGTATATTGTCACAGATCGATCCACTGCTGTCTCGTAAAATTTATGATCTATGAAGTAGTGTAACTAAAGATCAAACAATAAGAGGTTAGGACTTAAGGTTGAACATAATATGCCCAAACGAATAGAAGCATTAGAAAAGCTAGCTACACAACTCATAGAAAAAAATTGGACGGTGACAACGGCGGAGTCATGTACTGGAGGAGGAATATCAAGTGCAATTACAGAATTGGCTGGGAGTTCCACCTATTTTAATCAAGCGTTTGTAACTTATAGTAACGACTCTAAACAAAGCTTAGTTGGCGTGAAAGGGTTAACCTTAGATAGTTATGGTGCGGTATCAGAGCAAACGGTGAAAGAAATGGCCGTCGGTGCGCTAATTAAAGCGAACGCCAATGTTGCTATCGCGGTTAGTGGCATTGCAGGGCCAGGTGGCGGTACAGAAAACAAGCCTGTTGGAACAGTTTGGTTTGCTTTTGCCGTTAGAGATAACAACACTGATGTAAGCAAAATAAGCCTTTTCAGTGAACTTCGAGTATTTGATGGTGACCGTTCTTTAGTTAGAGAGCAGGCTGTAAATTACGCTTTAAATCATTTAGTTAGTCTAATTTGTTAGAAAAAGATTAAAAAAAATCTCATACAGTATTGATACTGTTTAATTATACAGTATACTCGTTTCATAAATTTTGGCTTACCGCCATGACATAGTTATTCTGGAGAAATAAATGGACGCGAATAAAGAAAAAGCACTAGGTGCTGCGTTACAGCAAATTGAACGTCAGTTTGGTAAAGGTTCTATCATGAAGTTAGGTGATAGTAAGGCGTTAGATATTGAGTCAGTATCAACAGGTTCTCTAGGACTAGATATTGCGCTAGGTATAGGCGGTTTGCCTTGTGGCCGTATTATTGAGATTTATGGACCAGAATCATCAGGTAAAACAACACTAACATTACAAGTTATTGCCCAAGCCCAAAAGCAAGGTAAAACATGTGCCTTCGTAGATGCTGAGCATGCGCTTGATCCGATTTATGCTGCTGCCTTAGGTGTTAATGTTGATGAGTTACTAGTATCTCAGCCTGATACCGGTGAGCAAGCACTAGAGATTACCGATATGCTAGTTCGTTCAGGTGCCGTTGATGTACTAATTGTTGACTCCGTTGCCGCACTTACACCAAAAGCTGAAATTGAAGGTGACATGGGTGATTCACACATGGGTCTTCAAGCTCGTCTAATGTCACAAGCATTACGTAAGTTGACTGGTAACATAAAGCGTTCAAACACGTTATGTATTTTCATTAACCAAATTCGTATGAAAATTGGTGTAATGTTTGGCAATCCAGAAACAACTACGGGTGGTAACGCACTAAAATTCTATGCTTCAGTTCGTCTTGATATTCGTCGCATTGGCTCTGTAAAAGAGGGTGATGAAATTATTGGTAACGAAACTCGAGTTAAGGTTGTGAAAAATAAAGTTGCACCGCCGTTCAAACAAACCGAATTTATTATCATGTATGGTAAAGGCATCTCTAAAGAAGGTGAACTTATTGACTTGGGCGTTAAGAATAACGTCGTTGATAAGGCTGGTGCATGGTACGCGTATAACGGAAGTAAAATTGGCCAAGGTAAAGCAAACTGTATTAAGTTCCTAAAAGAAAACACAGATATTGCAGAAGAAATTGAAGCTAAACTTAGAGATATGCTACTTCTTCAAGCGACTATTAAAGATGAAGACGCTGAAGATAAAGATGCAACCTTAGAAGGTTAACCTTCTTTTTAAAAGTTGACCCTGCAAAAGTCGCCTCAGTTCAAGGCGGCTTTTTTTATGCCTACATATTTATACGGGTTAGTTTAAAAACGATACTGTGTTGTAATTGAATACGACGTTTGTTTTTGTTTAGCTTGCCAACCAACCCATAAGGTTCGATTTTGGTTTTCGCTTTGCGTCATTGTAATTTCGGTACCAATTTGTAGCGATTGTGAAGCTTGATATCGATAGCTGACGGTTACGCTATTACCGTCACTTTCATTTGGGTCATAAGAGGTGAAGTCGTTATCGGTAACATTAAATCCATCGAATCTTATAGTGGCTCTATGCGTATTTAACCTATAATGCGCCATTAAATACCAAGATGAAAAGTCGTTATGTACGCCTTTTTGATTGTCCCCCATTTCCGTGCTGCCATACATATATTGGCCCAATAGCCTAAATTGCGGTGTTAGCTTATGTAAAAATGCAGTAGAGACAAAACGAGTTCGCCAACCGTATTGCATATCTGTCTCTATCGAAAATGGATCGGCTTTGTTATCGTAATAGTAGAGGCGGATATCAGTACTTCGTTGATATTGTATATGTGCCCCAATGTAAAACCCGACTCGACGGTCTGTTTCATCGTTTATGTCTACGTAACTTGGGTTTGGGTTTTCCACTGGCTGGAACTGGAAATAGTCGGCAAAGTTTACCTTTTCGCCAATAACAGACTGGCGGTTATGAATTGCCCAACCTCGCCACGCCAATAAAGAGGCAAGGCCGTCATTTTGAACATAAGCAGAAAGTACGCCGGTATAACTAAAATTACTTTTGTTTTGTCTGCCAGGACGTTTAATTTGCCACTCAAAACCAAGCGGTTTTATCTCTTCTCCAACCCAGCTGTTTATTGCTGAGAAATTAAAAGTATATGGGCTTGTCCAACCTATATCTGAGTTTTCTAGAGAAAATTGAGGGTAAAAATAACCAACTTTAACTTGATGTTTTAATCCTTGGTTTAGAGGTTGATAATTAATGTAAGCTTCATTAAAGCCCAGTTTGCTATCGCCGTCGGGCGTGTATTGAGCGGTTGCAAAGGCTGAAAATGAGTTGGTAAAGTCTATACTTATTTCAGTGAGAGCCTGATCCAGCGTTACTTCAAGTTCGTCATTGTATCGATGGACGCCAACCCCTTTGTCTAGCCAACTTTTTATCCATCCATGTTCATTGCTATTTGCGTGTAGGCTAACCTCCACTAAAGACTTAGTAGTTATATTGGCAGAGGCATTTATGCTAGCTATCAAAGCTAAGCTAGCCAGCATGTGAGGTTTAAGCTTTATTATCATTTGTATTAACTTTTAAAGTAACCGGCATTGTTCTGCAACCACTCTTCTAAAATAGCAGATTCAACGGGTTTGCTAATAAAGTAGCCTTGCGCAGTTTCAACTTTTAACTCTTTTAAAGCCGATAAACTGCCATTATCTTCAACGCCTTCAGCAACGATGGTCATACCTAAATTGTGCGCTAGGCTAGTGATTGACTTCACTATGATCAAATCATCTTTATTCGTTGCTAAATCAAGCACAAAGGATTTGTCAATTTTTAGCTCATCTACAGGTGCTCGTTTTAACTGCTCCATTGATGAATAACCGGTTCCAAAATCATCAATTGATAGCCTAATAGACATGTTTTTTAGCATGTTTAGTGCAACCATCGCTTTATCCGGATCAGACATAATTGCACTTTCCGTGACCTCAAGGATCAAAGAGGTAGGGGCTACCGAATAACGTTCTAATAAGTTACTAACAAAAGGTGGGAGCTCTAAATCTGATACATCAACAGCAGATATGTTTACTGCCATTTTTATATCAAAACCCAGTTCGCGTAAACGCACGTGCTCTTGCAGTGCAACCTCAATGGCCCAATGTGTTAAGTGTCGGATGTTACCTGTTTGTTCAGCAAGAGGAATAAACTCGTCGGGAAATATAAAACCATGCTCTGGGTGTTTCCATCGAACTAAAGACTCAACACTTACAACCTTTCCGGTAGAAACATCAATTTTAGGTTGGTAGTTAAGCGTTAATTGACCATCTTCAATCGCTTGCTTTAACTCCGTCATTAAACTTAACCTCACAACGGAGTACTTGTTATTTGAGTCTTTGTAGCGACTAACACTATGATGTTGCTCTTTAGATTCATAGAGTGCGATATCCGCATACTGCATCAATTTCTCTGCTACTTTTGTATCATCAGGATATAGTGAAACCCCTATGCTAATAGACACGTCTAATGCAATGTCCTTAACGATGAATGGAGTATCGAATAAATGGTCTATTTGATTCGCTGCAACTACGGCTTCCTGTTCGTTTTGAATAACAATATAAGCAGCAAACTCATCGCCATCTAAGTAAGCTAAGAACATATTCCTTTGAGCGTTGTCTTCTAATCTTTTCGCAATCGATTTAATTACTTCGTCGCCAAACTCGTGGCCCAACGTATCATTAATGTCCTTGAAGCGATCAACGTCCATCCAAAGTACGGCAAAGGTGTGGCCTTCATACTGTTCTATTTGTTTTTTAATTTGAGAAGTAAAGTAGATTCTATTTGGTAATCCAGTTAGAGGATTAAAATAAGCTAGTTTATGGTTTTCCTTTTCACGCTTTTGAATAGCACCTTGCATACCTGCTAAGGCTAAGGAGAGCGTTTCTACTTCCGATAAGGATTTGTCATGCTTGATTAAAGGGTACTCTCCCTTTCTAATTTGGTTAGCTACATTTGCTAGTACGCGCAATGGTTTAGCAATGCTCTTTGAGAAAGAGAAGGTTAAAAAGGAAATAAGTACCATTATAATCGCGATTGCAGCAGATAACTGTAAGATGAGTTGGTCGTAATTAAGGTGAGCTTTGGACTCAGGCAAAGTAAAAAATACGTTTAGTGGGATGTCATTTATTTCACCCATGTAAGACTGGTATGAAATACTCGAACTATTATCAAAGGCCACTGACTGGGAATTTTTAACTTTTGAGTGGCCTGATAATGGCTCAAATTCAGAAAAAGCCTTAGTCAGTTCTTTGTTAGGGACACTATCAATAGTAGAAGCATGTATTTTATTGTCATATCTTATACTTAACTCAAAATTAGTAATTGACTTAATGTCAGATGAAAACAAGCTAGATACATTTAGCCCTGCAATAATATAAGCATTTGGTTTTGGTATTCTTTCAACTTCTTTTATTGCTTTGATAGATACTAAAAACAACTCTCCATTTATAAGGCCAAAGCGCAGGCTTCTATTTAAAGGGCCAATACTCATTGGTTCTTCTAAAGTGAGGGTACTAACTACAGGTTGTTTATTTTGGTCGATTACAGCAATAAAATCTGAGTTCAGGCGACTTTGATAATTAACCAGAGCTACCCGCAAAGAGGTTGGATCTTTTTTTCCGCCTAGAATTAAACTCTTTAGACTAAAGTTTTTACTCGCTGCGTCTAATCCTCTATCTAATCCAAGTGCTTCTGATTCGAGTCGATAGAGAAGAACCGAATATGAACTATCAAACTGAGCGTCAATTTGTTTTGTAGAGTGTTCATAGGTTTGTTGTAAAGTGACAGCAAGCACTGAACTCACGGTTATTATTAATGCAAATAAGAAAAGTAAAAAATTTCGGTTTTGTAATGAGCGAAAATTAATAAGCATCAAATTCATCGCCTTCATCAAAACCGTCGGTTGCTTTTAGCATAGGTTGTTTAAGTGACACTGTAATGTTTTGGTTATCTAAAACAGAAATAATGCGAACAAACTCACTATCCTCAAACTGCAGTAATGGGTTATGTAAACGTAATTCATATTCACCACTAGGAATTTCTAGCTGAACAAAACCGGATTCATTCGTTTTCGAAAAATAAGGAGTGTCTACCACATAGACATACCCCAACATCCAGTCATGAATATTGCAGCCCAATGTTACGGTACCAACTTTATCAAACGGAATTGGTTCAGGTTTTTCTTCTTTATATAGCCTAAGCTCAAATTTTTTCGCTTCTGAAAATGAGTAAACATGGTGTTTTACATTATCAGCATTAGGAAAGCTTATTTCAGCTCCTCTTTGAGCCATTAAAATGTGGGGTGAAAATTGAGTATCAATTTGGTGGACAACTTGAGGTTCTACAGGCTTTTGATAACCATTTTTAGGGATGCTTTTGGGTATTAAAGAGATTCCAACATTTGACACTGATTGATGCTTAGTGGACAGCACTAAAATGTCCACTTTGTGTGTAATCGCGGCATGCAAAGAAATACTACTCACGGTTAAAAAGAAAGTTAGTGATAACAAAGTTGCAAAAGTAGTTAGCCGCATAGGTACCTCAATAAAATCGCCAAATGTTAGTGTACTGCCATTAGTGGCGGCAGGCAAAAATAAATTCTTTATTGATATGCGTAAGCGAGTTAGGAAAGCAAAGCATGTTTTAGATTCGTTAATTTGATTAAAAACATGCTTTTAGAAAAGCAATGATGGTTATTTTATTAAATCAAAATCACGTTTCAAGATATCGATAATTTCCTGCTTAGGGTTTTCAGATAAGGTAATTGGTTTGCCTGTTATTTTCTCAGCTATGTTTCTATAGGTGTGAGAAACTGCCAATAGGGCATCAACTGGTAACGCATTATTTTTAGCTAAATCGTTGCGCTCAGGCATACGATTTTTGTTAAGTAAAATATCTGGGTCAGGGAAGTGATTCAAAAGCATCTGTCTGAAACCTTCTTTAGAGTTCTCTACGATATTGCCTCTTTCGTATTCAGCGGTATCCCAAATACGTGATGAGTCTGGTGTACCTACTTCATCCATATATATTAGCTTGTCGTTCCCAGATGCGTCTTTGACATAGCCAAACTCAAATTTGGTATCTACAAACGTTTGATTTATTTGCTCTAGCTCTTTACTAATTAGGTCAAAACCTTCCAATAGAAGACGTTGATAAAGGCTGACATCTTCTAGTGACTTAAACTTAAAGGCTCCAAAATTGTCGATTATGTCTTGGTTCGCAATATTAGCATCATCGGCCTCAGGTACATTGGGTATACCTTTTAAGATACCTTTGGTTGATGGCGTAATGAGTTTTTCTGGCAGCTTTTGATCTTTGATAAGACCCTCTGGGAGTGTTATTCCACAAAACTCACGTTCGCCTTTTTCATAGCTTCGCCACATAGAGCCTGTAATGTACTGACGAGCGATGGCTTCTATCATGACCGGTTTTGCTTTTTGGACTATCCAAACAAAAGGGTGAGGGATATCTAAAATATGACTATCGGCAAGACCATGCTGTTTGAATAGGCTAAACCAATGATTTGAAATAGCATTTAGTGCTGCGCCTTTTCCAGGCACACCTTGCAATCCGCCTTCACCATGCCATACACAATCAAAAGCTGAGATACGATCGCTAATAACCATAATGGCTAGAGGCGTATTTGGCTCTACATCATAGTTGTTTTCAGCAATAAGGCGTTTGCTATCCTCAGCCGTTAACCAATAAACAGATCGGACTTTACCGCTGTGTACTGGCAAGTTTGTTTTGATTGGAAGATCATCATTTACAGCAAGTACTGATTGAGCCAAATTCATTGAGACAAATCCATTAAAGTAGGGAGGTAAATTTGGCTTTGAAGTCTAACAAAATGAACGAGGAAATAGAAAACAAAAAAGGCCGCTCTACGACCTTTTTTAATTAAATTTACTGACTTAACTTTAAAGCTTAAATTTAGACGCTGCTTCAAGTAGGTCATCAGACAGCGTATGAAGACTTTTCGATACGTCTCTAATACCATCCAATGCTTCAAGGGAACTACCAATTGACTGGTTCATATCGTTCACGTTTGTCATTACTGTATTCGCAACAGAAGTCTGCTCTTCAGTGGCCGTCGCTATTTGAGTATTTAAGCCGTTGATAGTATTAATATGTCCAGCGATTTTATTAACTGACTTACCAGTTTGTGCTGCATACTCTTCGTTGCGCTCAGCTTGAGCACTTGCACTTTCCATTGAGTCAACGGAGGCTGTTGCAGCTTCAGTTAATGCATTTAATAACTCTCGAATCTCAGTTGTAGATTTTGATGTTCTTGATGCCAACTCTCGGACTTCATCTGCTACAACCGCAAAGCCTCTACCTTGTTCCCCAGCCCTTGCTGCTTCGATAGCGGCGTTTAGCGCTAGTAGGTTTGTTTGCTCAGCAATTGAAGTAATTACGTCTAGGATTTGGTTCACGTTTTGAGTGTCTTGCGCTAACTTGTGAATAACAGAAGACGCACCTTTAATTTCATTATTTAAAGCTTGAGATACAGCCATTGACTGGTTCAAGATATCTAAACTTTGATTGGCTTCGTTTTCTGCGTTTTCTGTTGCTACAGCAGCTTCATTAGCTGAGTTGGAAATCTCATTAACACTTTGATTCATCTCTTCCATGGATTGTTTTACCATTTCTGAATCTTCACTTTGCTTATGCATTGCGGATTCGGCAACTTCCATGCGTTGTATTAATCGAGTTGAATTATCCAAAAGAGGTTGTACGACGGCCATGACATCGCTAATAGCGGCTCTAAGCACTTCCATGAAGCCATTAAAGTTTTTCGACATTTGGCCAATTTCGTCTTCGCTTCGAACATCTAGCGTTGATTTTAAATCACCATCACCTTTAGCTAACTCACCAAGGGTTTCAGCTGCATCTGATGCGGCTTGCCTAATAACACGACCGATGAATACACCTAATAGCACGATAAGAATGACCAGCACTACAGAAACGGCAATACTCTGCATTATGGTGTTTTCAGAACGTTCTTTTGCGTTTTCCGCAAGCTCTACATATTCACGGTCGGACTGTGACTTATATTGCTCTAAATTATCATTGAGTTGCTTAAACAACTCTGCTTTTTCTGAAGACTTTTGTTGAATGACTGAAAAATCAGCATCGCCGCTTAAAAACGTGGTAACAATTTCTTGAGCGATTGTATTATATTGATCAAGTGTTCCTTCAAACTGCTCCAGCTTAGCGCGATTTGCTCTATCTAACTTAAGAATGCTTTCTATATTCTTTTTAAGAACTTGATACTCTTCATCAGCTTTTGAGATTAACTCTTCATCACCAAAAGAGACCGCTTGACTATATAACTCATCTATTCGGTTGATAATAAATGAATTCGCGGTAGATATTTTTGCAATTTGATACCGACGATCTTTTAGATCATCAATATTTTTGTTGTTCTCTTGACTAGCAAGGGCGTTTAAAACAATTACAATAATCAGTGCAATTAATGCAATTAATGTAATGACATTAATCTTTATGAAAACGCTGAGATTTTGAAATTTATTCACACTTCATCTACCTATTGTTTTGTCGAAAGCATTTAGTATATCGGCGCTTGCCGCTAGCCCTTTAATATTAAAGGGCTGTTTAAAGGTTGTATGGTTGTAAATTAACCATAACTTCTTGTAACGACTTAAGTTTAGACAAAGAATTCAATTCAACAAGGCAAACTAAAAAATAAATATTTAACTTCGAATTCCAATTCCTTTGTTAATAAGCGTCATTGCAATAGTGAAAAATACAATCACAAAGCCCACAATCATTGATATTGCTACAGAAAGATCAACGTCAGAAACGCCTAAAAACCCGTACCTAAAAGCGTTAACCATATAAACAATTGGGTTTATTTTAGAAACAGATTGCCAAAACTCAGGTAACAAACTTAAGCTATAAAAAACACCACCAAGGTACGTCAGTGGGGTAAGAATAAAAGTAGGTATAATTGAGATATCGTCAAATGAATTAGCAAAAATAGCGTTAATTAACCCAGCTAAAGAGAACACCATTGAGGTCATTAGTACCGTAATAACTAGTGTGGCTATACTGTGTATTTGAATATCAACAAATAGCAGGGATACACAAGTAACGATTAGACCAACCAACAGGCCGCGCAACATACCACCGCCTATAAAGCCGAGCACGATAACAAAGTTTGGTACTGGCGCCACTAGCATTTCTTCGATGTTTCGCTGAAACTTAGCGCTATAAAAAGAACTTGCCACATTTGAATATGAGTTAGTAATCACTGACATCATAATTAAACCAGGGACAATAAAAGACATGTAGTCAAAACCACCCATGTCGCCAATTCTAGACCCTATTAGATTCCCAAAAATAACGAAGTACAACGTCATCGTAATAGCAGGCGGCACCAAAG
>JAOHFM010000044.1 GCA_028098005.1 Psychrosphaera sp. | reverse complement strand
GGAAAATGGGAGTTTCCTGGCGGTAAGATTGAATTAAATGAATCTGTATCGGAAGCTTTGGTCCGTGAGTTACAAGAAGAACTCGGCATTACTGCTACCTCACAGGTGAGCTTTCATGAGTTAGTCTTTGATTATCCAGAAAAGCGAGTTCAGCTATATTTTCAATTGGTTACTGATTTCAACGGTGAACCTAATGGGCAGGAAGGTCAAGCTGTGCAATGGTTTAGCAAAGAAGAGTTATTAACATTGCCATTTCCTGATGCAAATCAACCCGTATTGGCTATGCTAAAAGCGCAATTATAACCAGTGGTTTTGGCGTAATTGGTAAACCATTAATTGAGTAGATACACTAATATTGTTACACTTCGGCGCAATTTTGAGTCGTTTTAAATTTAAAGGTTATTATAAAATTCATGTTTGAGATCAACCCGGTTCTAAATCAATTAGCTGATATTCGCGAACGTACTGAAGTACTTCGGGGGTACCTTTGACTATGCTGCTAAAAAAGAGCAGTTAGAAGAAGTTAGTGGCGAGTTAGAAGACCCAAATGTATGGAACGATCCTGCCAAAGCACAAGCGCTAGGCAAAGAACGTTCAATGCTAGAGGCTATTGTTAAAACGATAGATGATTTAGACCAAGGTTGCGAAGATGTTGATGGCCTTATTGAATTAGCGCAAGAAGCAGAAGATGAAGAAACTTTTGAAGAAGCGCAATCTGAATTAAATGACTTAGAACAAAAGTTAGAACAGCTAGAATTTAGAAGAATGTTTTCGGGTGAACTTGATGGTAGTGATGCCTATATAGATTTACAAGCAGGCTCGGGCGGTACAGAAGCGCAAGACTGGTGTAATATTCTACTTCGTATGTACTTACGTTGGTGTGAAGCCAAAGGCTTTAAAACAGAATTGATTGAAGTAACAGATGGCGATGTGGCCGGTATTAAAGGCGCAACAATCCGCATTAGCGGTGAATATGCATTTGGTTGGGCAAGAACAGAAACTGGTGTACACCGTTTGGTTCGTAAATCTCCGTTTGATTCAAATTCTCGTCGCCATACTTCTTTTGCATCAGCGTTTGTTTACCCAGAGGTAGATGACAATATTGATATTGATATCAATACTTCAGACTTGAAAATTGACACTTATCGAGCATCAGGTGCCGGTGGTCAGCACGTAAACACCACCGACTCAGCGGTTCGTATTACTCACGTTCCTACCAATACGGTAGTGCAATGTCAAAACGAACGCTCACAGCATAAAAACAAAGACCAAGCCATGAAGCAGCTAAAAGCTAAGCTATATGAATTGGAAATGTTGAAACAAAACGAACAAAAACAAGCAGCTGAAGATAATAAGTCGGATATAGGCTGGGGCAGTCAAATTCGTTCATACGTTTTGGATGACTCTCGTATTAAAGACTTAAGAACAGGTGTTGAAAGTCGTAACACGCAAGCGGTACTGGACGGCGGCTTGGACAAATTTATTGAAGCAAGCTTAAAAGCTGGGTTATAAGACTTTAAATAAATCGTGTAATAGGGTCTGTTCTATATTAATTAGACAATAGAGCAGAGCTACACTAATAATAAACAGTACATAAATCATTAGATTAATCATTTTACGGTAATTGAGAACATAAATGACTGAACAAACTCAAGACGCGAACAAACTCATTGCAGAGCGTCGTGCAAAGTTAGAAAACATCCGCGAAAACTGCTCGGCTAACGCACACCCAAACAAATTTCGTCGTGAACATTACAGCGACGACCTTCAACAAGAGTTTGGTGAGTTCGACAAAGAAAAATTAATTGAGATGGATACAAAAGTATCTATCGCAGGCCGTATTATGGCGAAACGTGGTCCATTCATGTTACTTCAAGACATGAAAGGTCGCATTCAAGCCTATGCTGCAAAAGACGTTCAGAAAGATCTAAAAGAAAAATATGGTGTACTAGATATCGGTGACATCATAGGCGTGTCGGGTGCATTGCATAAGTCTGGTAAGGGCGATCTTTACGTAAATATGGAAAGCTATGAGCTACTTACTAAGTCGCTTCGTCCATTACCAGAAAAGTTTCATGGCCTTACAGACCAAGAAGCGAAGTATCGCCAACGTTATGTTGATTTGATCACAAACCAAGATACTCGCAAAACATTCATGATCCGCTCTAAAGTAGTAGAAGGCATCCGCCGTTTCTTAGCCGACCGCGAATTTATGGAAGTTGAAACGCCAATGTTGCAAGTTATTCCTGGTGGCGCAACGGCACGTCCATTCATTACGCATCACAATGCAATGAGTCGTGACATGTACCTTCGTATCGCGCCTGAGCTTTACTTAAAACGTTTGGTTGTTGGTGGTTTTGAACGAGTATTCGAAATTAACCGTAACTTCCGAAATGAGGGTTTATCAACTCGTCATAATCCAGAATTCACTATGATTGAGTTTTATCAAGCTTATGCCGATTACAATGACTTGATGGACCTAACGGAAGAAATGTTACGTACAGTTGCAAACAATGTATTAGGCTCTGCTGTTGTAATTAATACAGTTAAAGACGCAGAGGGCAACGTTGTTGAAACAAAAGAGTATGACTTTGGACAGCCATTTACTCGTTTAACAATGTCTGATGCGGTTCTTAAGTATTACGATGAAGCTGCAAACAATGCAGAATGGGCAGCGGCAATTAAAGATCCAGAAAATAATCTAGATACGTTAAAAGTTATTGCTAAAAAGCTACATATCAAAGAGCCTGAAGTTGACGGTATTTGGGGTGCAGGTAAGTACCTATGTGAGATTTTTGAAGCAACAGCGGAAGAGCAATTAGACCAACCAACGTTCATTACAGGTTACCCGTGGGAAGTGTCTCCATTGGCTCGTCGTAATGATGAAAATGCGTTTATTACTGACCGTTTTGAATTCTTTGTTGGCGGCCGTGAGCTTGCAAACGGTTTCTCAGAGTTAAATGATGCTGAAGACCAAGCAAACCGCTTTAAGAAACAAGTTGAAGAAAAAGACGCTGGTGACATTGAAGCAATGCATTTTGATGAAGACTACATTCAAGCGCTTGAATATGGCTTACCGCCGACAGCTGGTGAAGGTATTGGTATCGACCGTTTAGTTATGTTGTTTACAGACTCACCAACAATTAAAGACGTTATTTTGTTCCCGCATATGAAGCCGGTTGCAAACAACGATCAAAGTGAAGACAGCGCCGAATAACTTAGGCGCGGTTTACAAGATTTTATCTATGTGCGCATAAAGTTTTTTTGCTGTAACCACATAGTTTTATCGTTATAAAAAGGAGTGCTTAGGCGCTCCTTTTTTATTTGCCTTGGTGTTGCATAAAATCTAAAAAATGACAAAACATCATGTAATTCATGACAAATGTCACATCAAATTGGTGACAAACCTCTCTAATATTAAGTCTCATTTTCTTCAATACTATTCCTGAACTTAAAAACAGGAGAGACATCATGAAAGCATTTAACACAAATAACATCACAGCCAATATCACAACAAATACACGTAAGACTCAGTCATTCAAATCAGCGACGTTGCTAAAAACAGCGACGTTAGCAGTTAGCTTGTTGGTATCAAACTTAGCCTTTGCTGGGCAATCGGAAATTGATCAAATTGAACGTGCCGCCTCGGTATTAAATACCACTGAACTGCAAACGTTAGCTGAAAGCTTTAGCGGATATGACAAAGCGTTTAGCCTTTATCGTTTGGCTTTAAGCCACAGCTTAGTTGGCGATAAAGAGATGGCTGACGAATCGATTGATGAAGCCATGGGCATTATGGAGTCATTAAACGAAACACAACCAGATAGCGTTGAGTTTAAAGCGCTACTCGCCCAAATCTACGGCTTTAAAATTGCTCTTGAACCAATGAAAGGGCCTTACTACGGCATTAAATCTAATCAACTGTTAGAAGAGGCAGAAACGTTAGCAGAAAATCATCCACGTGTTCAGTTAGTTAAAGGCATTGCCAAGTACAACACACCTCCAATGTTTGGTGGTGGCAAAGACCATGCAAAAACCGCCTTTCAACAAGCGATTGCAGCTTATGAAAATGACAAATACTCAAACTACCACTGGGGCGAAGCAGAAGCTTATACATGGCTTGGTTTAATAAAGCTGCAAGAAGGCAATAAAGCGTTAGCCCAAGCTGATTGGCAACAAGCACTTGAAATCAATCCTGATTATGGATGGGCAAAAATGCTCGTTCAACAAAATAAATAGAACAAAAAAGCTAATTATTTCGGTGGCTTACTGATAGGGTAAGTCATCGTGTTTAGCATTAGCATTAAATTTATCGTATGAATAAAAATAAATAGGTAACAACATGAGCAAGCCTTCAGAGTCGTCATTCGTTATGCCACCAATTTCTAAATCAGGTGCGGCCAAATGGTCTTATTTTTCACTTATCTTTTCGTTATTTTACTTTTTTAGTGTCGTGGCTGATTTTGATCGCCACAGCGTAACGGACCTAGTATTGGTGGTTATCATTTATCTTTCGTTTCTTGGATTATTTTTTGGGGCAACACGAAGTACGGGCAATCAAGCAACCTTTTTTATTATTAGCATCATCGGCTTAGTAGGCATTGGTTCGGCTGTGACACCGGGTACTAGCGCACTGTTTGGTTATGCTGCCTTTTTAAGTGGCTACTATTTTAGAAATACCAGAGCGTTAGGACTGTTAGGACTGAATATTGGCACTCAGTTTTTAGTGGCGCATCTATTTGGATATTGGAGTTTGTTTTTCTTAGGCCCAACGTGTGTCATTTCAGCAAGCTTGTTTGTATATGGCTTCTTTAGTCAAAAAGAGACGATTCATAAAAATGAGCAACATGAAAAAAACCAACAAATTGAACAAATTTCAGCCATTGCAGAACGAGAACGAATTGCCCGAGACATGCATGACTTATTAGGCCATACCCTTTCGTCATTGGCCTTAAAAAGTGAGTTATCGCAAAAGTTGATTGAAAAGCAACACTATGAGCAAGCTGCCAATGAGATAAATGAGGTGGCGACGCTGGCACGACAATGTTTGTCGGAAGTTAGACAGGCGGTCACTGGTCTGAATCTTAAAGGATTGTGTGGTGAGATTGATAGTCTTAAAAAAGAATTAGAGGCTATGGGTTTTGAAGTGGTGTGTCATAAAGATCGTAATATTAATTGGTCAACACTAGATGCACAGCTGGAATCCGCAGTGATCATGATCTGCAAAGAAGCTGTTACCAACATTATGAAACATAGCAATGGCAATCGCGTTGAATGGGGTATTAATAAGTCATCTGGGCAGCTAATAATTAACATAAAAGACAATGGGTCCTATGGGCGCATTAAAATGGGTAATGGCTTATTAGGAATAAAAAGCCGTGTGGAAGAGCTCGGCGGAACAGTCAATTTGACCGCATCAGAGAGTGAACAGGAATCTGTTTCCAGAGCCGATTTTGAGCTAAATATCGAATTGCCAATAGAATCATAAAAAGGAAGTGAAATGATAAACGTCGTTGTTGTTGAAGATCAAGCCATGGTAAGAGGGGCGATTAGTAGCTTATTGTCGCTTGAAGATGAGTTTACCGTTGTTGGCCAAGCAGAAAATGGTGAAGTGGCACTGAGTCTAATAAACGAGCTTATTAACTCCAAACAACAGCGTGTTGATCTTGTGTTGTCAGATATTGAAATGCCCACCATGAGTGGTTTGGAATTAGCGGAAACCATCCAGTCAAGCTACTCTAATATTAAGGTCGTTATTATGACGACATTTTCTAAATCGGGTTATATTAAGCGCGCTTTAAAGCTAGGTGTGAAGGGGTTTATTTTAAAAGAAGCGCCAATAGAAGACTTAGTATCCGCGTTAAAAAAAGTCAGTGACGGAGCAAAAGTGATTAATCCAGAGCTCGCGCTCATGGCATTAGATGACAATGATCCTTTATCAGAGAAAGAACGCAAAGCGATTAAACTGGCGGGAGAAGGCTTAAAGACATCAGAAATTGCCCAAAAGCTATTTTTATCAGAAGGCACAGTTCGTAATTATTTGTCAGAGGCGATCTCAAAACTTAATGCAACAAATCGAATTGAAGCCGCCCGAATCGCCAAGCAAAAAGGTTGGATATAATAATCCGAATTCGTAGTCAAAACATTCAAGTATTTTAATCATCAACTATGCTCATTATTATGAAATGCCGGCAATTTCTTATTTATTACTGAGTTTAATTAAAGTAAGTTATGCATACACTTTTATATAGTTAAGGCCCTCTATGCAAGAGCACGGTTCATTTGAAATAAATATTATTGACCAAACAATTGTTGTTAATTGTTATGGCTCTTGGAATCACGAAACCGTTAAAAGAATGTGTAATGAGTATAAAGAACATGCCCTTCAAATTAATGACAAAGATTGGGCGTGCCTGGTTGACCTAAGTCAATGGGAGTTAGCAACACCAGAAATGTGGAATGAAATCCAGAAATTAAATGAATGGAGTAACAATAATAATCAAAAATTTGAAGCGGTTATTTGTAGCCTATACATTCAAAAAACCTTAATGGAGCAAAGCCATACAGTACTAACCAATGTGGAAACGAAATTCTGCGATAATATTGAGCAAGCTTACGCCTGGCTAAATAGTGTAGGGGTGTTAAAAGTTAACATGCAACTCAAATGATCTCTTAAGGTTCGTTAACCTTGTTCTAAACCTAAACCTAAACCTAAACCTAAACTAGTCTCAACCTTCAGCTTGTAAAACAAGTGTCGCAATATCATTTGCCCAATCAGTTTTCGGAAATTCTAAAAATCGACCGAGTTCAATACCACCCTTGTAAACAATAACGGTTGGTGTTTTCTTTATTGAGTGTTTTAAAGCCTCGTCTTTTGGATCTGATTTAGCAGTATCTAATCCATAAAATGTAGGTTTAATATTTTTATTATTCACTTGTTCAAAAAGTGAAATTAAACGAGGAACTTCCCGAACACTGTCATGACACCATTCGCCAAAAAAGACTTTTACCTCAATTGGCGTTGCAATAGCTCGTAGCGGAGCTAAGTCTGCATTGCTGTAGCTAATATCATTTTTATGCTTAGCAAAGGACTTAAACTCTTTAATGATTTCAGCGCCAGTAATCTCTCCAACATGGAAATCACTACTTTTGGCGTTACAGCCTGTTGCCATAATAGATAGTAAAAGTGCTATAAGTGTTTTATTCTTCATGGATTAAACCTGATGTAATTTATACTGTGCTAACTGCATTAAAACACATGGCACTGAAATGGTGGAATAAAAACTGATGAAAAATAGTATTACGTTATGGATGACGGCTACATTGTTAATGTTTATGAGCACATTTGCTTGGTCAGCCAAAACCTACCTGACTACAGCTAAAATTGATGTTTATGATGAGCCTAATGGCACGGTTATTCAATCTTGGCCAAGCCATACACTCTTTACATCGAATAAAGAAGACAACCTTTGGATTAGAGTTTCAGGTCACTTCCCTGAAGGCGAGTGGCAATCTGTTTTTCCTATGTGGTATGTCAAAGTTTCAGAAAACGTTTCTCTTCAAAAGCCTCAGTCTTCAAACGCACCTGCAACTATTTTTCACGTAGACGAAGACACACTCAATAAGAACAAAAACGGCGCACAAGCTTATCGTTTATTAGAGCAAGCGACTATTTTTAATAGATTGGGTGAAGCCATTGAAGTTTGGCCTGTTGGTAAAAGCTTTACAAGTGCCTATGAAAACGAAGATGCAATTAAGGTTACCGGTCACTTTCCAAATAGCGGCAGCTGGAAACCAATGCCTGAGCCTGTTTGGATTATTAAGCCAATCAGGCTCCAAAATAGAACTCAGCCTAAACCAATTGTTAGAAAGCCAGATACCAAGCGCTTAGTTCTTATAGATAAGTCTGCATTTAACATGACTTTATACGAACAATCCCAGGGCTCTATTGAGCCAATTATCACCGCTCCTGTGGCGTTAGGGTATGACCGTTGCTTACCAAAGAGCCAAGGTGGAAAGTGCTATTACACACCTGAGGGTGAATTTGAAATTGAGTTTAAGCTGTTTGACTCAGACGGAATTAAGTGGTGTATACCTAAAAAAATGGAAGCGGAATTTACCGATAAAATAGCCCGTGGTGAAAGATGTTGGCGCGGAATAATGGGACAGCATGCACTTCACTTTGGTGACTCGCTATTTTTGCATGGCACATCAAACCCTGACTCAATTGGTAGTCGAACAACCCACGGCTGTGTAAGACTTCGAAATAGCGATATTGAATGGGTGTACCGACTATTAGAAAATGGTGACAAAGTTATTATCACCTCAAACAAAGAAAAAACGGTGGCAAACCTAAAAGAAAAACAGTTAGAAGCTCTGGTTAATACGGATATTAATAAAGTTGCGGAGGAACTTACTTCAGAGCTTTCTCAAAACTAAACATTACTGAAGGACTAAGGTTTAACCACTGGTAGCTGCTTAGCTTTCCACCCAAGCATGTCTCCATCTAAATGAATGAAGTCTTTAATTCCATTTTTCCTCATCATCGCTTCGGCTTTTTGAGCTCTACGACCGCTGCGGCAATAAACTACAATCGTTTTATCAATAGACTTTAGCTTGTCCAATTCGTCAATAATAGCGTGATGAGGAATATTAAGTGCGCCCTGAATGTGGCCTTCAGTAAACTCACTCGGCGAGCGAACATCCAAAAGTTGATAATTCGCTTTATTCTTTAAATATTCTTCTGCGGAAATTTTAGGAGTACTGCTCGCTAAGGCTATACTACTAAACAAACTTAAAACCAACGAAACCATGACAAATACTGTTTTATGTAACATACCTAAACCTTAATTTTTAAAATTCCCAATAAACCAAAATAATAGAATAAGAAACAATAAAAAAACGCTGAATCGTGTAATCCAATGCCTTAGCTGTGCAATGGCATCGTGATCAGGCTTTTGTCCTTCATTTATCCTAACTCTTGACACTTTAACACCATTAAACATAGTTGGCCCAGCCATTTCAATACGGCAACCAGTAGCAACAATACTCATCCAAATTAAGTCCACTAAGCTCTGCTCAGAAGGCCATTTGTTTTTGTGGCGCTTGAATGTTGACCACCAACCCGGACTGGACTTAAAAACTGAAAATATTGGCGCGACTAACGCGGTTAAAATCCAGTCAATCGAGGCTTTGATAGCGGCGGTGGGTAGACCAAAATCACCATATTTAGGGTTAATAGCGAGCCACTGTTTTGCTGCAGTGTCTAACACTCTATAAGCTAAACTCGCCACACCGCCCAAAGCAATAAACAGAGCAATGGGCATTAACCAGGTCGTTACCCAGGAATGCATTTCTACTTCTAAAGCACCTTTCGTTAACCCTAACGATGACAGACGCTTGGTATCGAACAACGCACTTTCACTTAAATAATCTTTGGCTAATGTGTTCTGTTTATTAGCGAGCGCTTCTTCAAGGTTTCTATTTATCTTCGATATGGAATGGTAACTGAGGCTTATGTATAACAATACTGCTTCAGTCCATAAATCATAAGGCATAATAAAAAGTAACGACCAGATAATTACTGCAACAATGATTAGATAGGTAAGCAACGACAGAAAACCAGAAATTCTGCGTTGTTGGTCTGATCCAGGCTTATTAACCTTTGTTGCAATGGCGTCTGCTAATAATGCGCAAAGTCGCAATGGAGAGTATTTAAACGACAGCGGAATTAACCACTCAATAACAATAACAATGGCTGCAGCCAATAATTGTGGAAGTTCAGCCATTGTTTCTAACATAGTGATAATAACTTTTACTTAATTTTATTTAGGAGCTTCATAACTAAATCAGAAGAGTTTTTTGATGCGATTTCTAAGTAGGCATCAAAACTCATTGGAGACTCTTCGCCAGCGATATCAGAAAGCGAACGTATAACCAAAAACGGCGTGTCCATTTGGTGGCATGTTTGGGCAATAGCTGCGCCTTCCATTTCTACGGCAAGCATATCTGGAAACTGTTGGCGCGTAGCTTCAATTCGCACTGGATCGCACATAAAGCTGTCACCAGTGGCAACTAAACCCACTTTACAGGTAATGTCTGACATTTCTTCAATTGATTCTTTTGTTAACGACACTAACTTTTCATCGGCTGCAAAACGGGCTGGCATATTTGGCACTTGGCCAAACTCATAGTTAAATGCGGTAACATCAACGTCGTGGTGAACAACTTGATCGCCAACGGCCACGTCGCCAACTTTTAACTCTTTGTCAAATCCGCCCGCTGAGCCAGTATTAATAACATAGTCTGGTTTAAAGTTATTAATCAGTAGTGCGGTTGCAATAGCGGACGCAACTTTACCAATACCTGATTGAACCAGAACCACATCTTGGCCATTTAACTCACCAGAAAAGTATTCGTAGTTCGCAATTTTAGTGGTTTTTAGGTTATTAATATTATTTTTTAAAATGGCTACTTCTGGTTCCATTGCGCCAATTATCGCAATTGTCATATCAAGCTCTCTATTTAAATTAGGATAGTCATCTATCAATCTGAAATTAAGAGAAATTATAATAGAGCAACGTCGGCTTGGCTATGTAAATGGGATAAAAACAATTTACTAATCTGTGTGTCAAAATTAATGCGCTAAAATGGCACAGTATCTGCTTAGTAACGATATAGAATTATCTATCGTTCACTGGAGAATAGTATGGAATGGGTTTTAGTATTGCTAGTCGGCTTAATATTGACTATTGCATTGGTAGCAAGTCACTTTATTGACACCAACAATCCTTATCCTTTTAAAAAGAAATCGCAGCTTTTTACAAATGTAGAAAGAGGGTTTTTAGCCTTGTTAGATAAAGCGGTGGGCAATGACTACCGAATAGTGAATAGAGTAAGACTGCAAGATATTATAGAGACAAAAGAGAGTGTAAAAGGTCGAGCAAAGCGTTCCGCAATGATCAAAGCGTCCAGTAAGGTGATTGATTATGTCTTGTGCGATCCACAAACCTACCGAATAATTGCAGCGGTTGACTTAGTTAATCAGGCAAACGGTGGACACAAGTCAAAACAAGATTGGTTTGTCACTGGAGCGTTGGAAGCAGCAGGCATTCCTCATATTCGAATCAAAGTAAAAGCTGGTTATAAAGTAGATGAAATTCGAAACGGCATCCTATATAAAATTGGCAAAAAAGAACGTGCATTCCCACCTGAGCCAATTTTTAAAGGCAATATTCCTCGAAGACCAGTAGGAGCTCTGTCTGCTGGACAGGTTAAAGCTCAGTTAGGTGGTTTAGGTATTGCGAAGGCGTCTTAAATAGCTACACAAAAACGCCCTAGCCGTTGAGTTTGTGGAGTGACTTAGGTAACCTGAGCACTCCAATCGAAAACAGAACGTTGATTAATGGAAATAGAGTTAAAGTTTCTTATCCAACCAGACTTAGTGAACAAGTTTAAAACTGCACTAAGCGCCTCACATTTTAAAATCACCAACACTCATAAAAAGCAGTTGAGAAATGGCTATTTTGATACCGCGAATCAAGCTCTCAGAGAGTTTGAAATGGGCCTACGTATTCGTTCAAGTGAATATTCAGACGGCCAAATAACAGCAGAGCAAACGGTAAAGTTAGCAGGCCAAGATATTGGTGGTTTGCACCGTAGACCGGAATATAATGTTGACCTGCCCGTACCAGTAAACTTAATGGCGAACCTGTCCTTGTTTGACCAAAGTATCTGGCCAAAAGGTTTTGTTGCTAGTGATATTCAGCCAGAGTTAACTCTATTATTTGAAACAGACTTCGAGCGAACCACTTGGTTAATTGAAATGCCATCTGGGACGGTTATTGAGTGTGTTCTTGATCAAGGTGTGATTAAGTCTGGTGGCCACCAAACGATTATCAGTGAAATTGAATTAGAGTTTGTTTCTGGCCAAGAAAAAGATCTATTTAACCTAGCCCAATTTGTCAGTAGTCAAGTTGATGTTAGGTTAGGTTTTTTAAGTAAGGCGGCACGAGGTTATCAACTTTTAACAGGTACATCATTAAAATGCACCGAGCTAAATGGCATTGAACTGAAAAGTAATATTGAGTTTGAGCCAGCGCTTATTCAAGCCGCTTCTGAAGCTCTAAAATTTGTCCAACATAATGAGCAAGTATTTTGCTCGTCAATGTCACCAAAGGCATTGCGAAAAGTCATTGATGGCTGGTCACTTATTATTCATATTCTTAATTTATTTTCTGCTACTTTGGCTCAAAGCCAAGTTGATCAGTTTATTGAATCATTTGAAAATATTCGTCAGCAACACAAGTGGGTTGATGGGTTTTACCAACTTAATCAGCTTGTTAGCAGAAAAAGCCCGTATAGAAAAGAAATTGAAAATAGCGAGCATTTGTCAGAGTTGATGGCGCAGTATCAATTACCTGAACACAAATTAATGAAAGCGGTAGGGTTCTTTAGTACGAATGAATATAACCGACTTATTTTAAACTTTGTGCAATGGCTAACGCAAAAACAATGGCGCAATGCACTGCCTCTTAATGAGTTGTGCACATTAAAAGAGCCTTTAACTGAATTTTCAAATCTGTGGTTAGAGTCGGCATGGCAAAATCTACAAGTGGCTTTAGCTAATTATAAAAACCACACCGACAAAGAAAGCTTAGTGGCGCTATATTGGCCACTTGTAGAGTCTATTTTAACAGGCATTGCAGTAGGTAGTTTATATGACGAGCAAGGTAAATCGATGCATAATGGTCAGTTAGATTTGCTGGTTGGTTGTGAAGAGTTTTTACTGTTAACTCGATTAGAAAAACTTATTGTACGTGATACGGAAGCCTGCAGTGATGAGAACGATGCTACGGCAATTATTCCCGAGTCTGAAAATGCGGATTATTTATCGTGGGTTAAAGGGAAACAACAAAGCTTAAACACCGCACTGTCAGCGTCAATAGGAAGTGTTAGTCAAATTAAACCTTTTTGGTAAAAACGTGAATATATCCCACTCATTTAACGGTGATTCCGAGTATCTTAAGCAGTTAGGTGTAACGCGCCTTTTAGAGCTACAGAAACAATATAATGTTGAAGTCAATTATGATGATGCATGTGATCTTCGGTATCTACTGGCAATCAGTGATTTTATTTATAGAATGAGTGCGAGATATCAATTTATTTTTGACGACCTAGTCGCGAACAGCGCCTCAAACACCAGTTCAACCAACACCACAAGCTGCACCACAAATAAGACGTCACTTGCACTTCCTAAGTGGTCTATGTCAGAGGCTGATTGGTTATGCTTGCCTGAGGCCGATGCGTTGCGTGCACTAAGAAAGCACAGGCATCACT
>JAOHFM010000043.1 GCA_028098005.1 Psychrosphaera sp. | reverse complement strand
TTTATACGCCAACCGTGGGTGATGCCTGTGAGAAGTTTTCTGATATTTATCGCAGTAACCGCGGCTTGTTTATTTCATACACAGAACGCGACCAAATGGACGACATTTTACGAAATGCCACTAAGCAAAAAGTAAAAGTAATTGTCGTTACCGATGGCGAAAGAATACTAGGTTTAGGTGACCAAGGTATAGGTGGCATGGGTATTCCGATTGGTAAGCTTTCTTTGTATACCGCCTGTGGTGGTATTAGCCCAGCGTATACTATGCCAATTACTCTTGATGTAGGTACTAACAATCCTAAGTTGCTCAACGACCCTATGTACATGGGTGAGCGTCATAAGCGAGTTAGTCAGTATGAGTATGATGCCTTTGTTGATAAGTTTATTACTGCTGCTCAAAAGCGTTGGCCGGGTGTTATGATTCAATTTGAGGACTTTGCACAGCCAAATGCAATGCCATTATTAAAACGCTATAGAAACCAGGTTTGTTGTTTTAACGATGACATTCAAGGTACTGCAGCTGTAACTGTTGGCACCTTGCTGGCGGCCTGCCGTAAAAAAGACAAAAAGCTATCTGAACAGAATGTTACCTTTGTTGGTGCGGGTTCAGCAGGCTGTGGTATTGCCGAACAAGTAATTATGCAAATGGTGGCTTACAGACGCGGAAGCTCGAAAGAAAGTCTTTATGATTGACCGTTTTGGCTTAGTAACCAATGGCATGAATGATTTACGTGATTTCCAACAGGCATTAGCACAAGAATCTCGTGACTACGACGATTGGAAAATAGAAGGCCAATATCCATCACTTGTAGAAGTAATGGAAAACGCTAAGCCAGGCATTCTAATAGGTGTATCTGGGGTGCCGGGCCTGTTTTCTGAGCAAGCGATTAGAACCATGTACAGCAATGATAATCAACCAATTATCTTCCCATTAAGTAATCCAATTAAACAAATAGAAGCACATCCTAAAGATGTAATTAGTTGGACCGAAGGTAATGCAATTATTGCCACTGGAAGCCCATTTGACGTGATTGAATTTGATGGCAAATCCTTTGAAATAGCTCAATGTAACAATGCCTATATCTTCCCAGGGATTGGTCTTGGTGTGCTTGCTGTTGGTGCAAAAAATTATTTCGGATGAAATGATAATGGCGTCGAGTGAAACATTGGCTCAAAACTCACCGCTAGTGAATAAAGGCGAGGGCGCATTATTACCTGAGCTAGTTGATTTACCTCGACTCAGCAAAGAGATAGCCTTCAATGTTGCAAAAGTGGCGATTGAACAAGGACATGCTTTAGCTATTACAGATGAAGAAATTCAGCACCGAATTGAAAAGAATTTCTGGACGCCAGAGTACCGTCCTTATAAGCGTGTTAGCGCATAAAGAATTGGCTTTAGGTAATAAAAAAGGTCTGCCAGTGCAGACCTTTTTTGTTTAACGGTTAACTCGATTAAGTTACCAAGCGAACAACCAATAAAACTAATAAATTATCAAGTTACAAGCTAACAAAGCTAACAAAGCTAACAAATTAGCAACAACGCCAGATTAAAGCTGGATATATTAAGCATGCACTTTAATTCAACGTTAAAGCTAACTACTAACGTGACAATAAGTGATTCAATGCGCCCGTTATAACGGCAACCTGCGCCATTATGCAGTTTTCATCATCAACAAGTGGACTGTCTGGATAAACTTCTGTTGTTGTTTTGTATTCAGCATCTGTCATACCCATGCATAACCCCAGAGGTCTAGCGTCATATTCAATAACGCCAAATTGCTGAAGCGGAGCGCCAATTAAGCAATCACTTTCATCAGCTGGAGCTATATGAGTTACTTTTTTAACTGACTCAATAATAGCCAACTGGAATTCTACTTGTGGGTTTTGCGAATCAGCAACAAGGTAAAAACCATCTGGAATATTCCAGTTCTTTTGCTCTATTGCATCACGAGAAGCAAGCGCAGGGCGAAACTCTGAATTGTCTGTGTCTGTTGTTTCATGCAGATCAATATGGCAAAGCGGTTTTATTTCATTATGCTTTAAGTATTGCATTAACAATGTCGCTTCTTGCGCTTTTGAGCCTTCAAAAAAGCTACGGTTTGGATCAACTGCAAGCGGATTCCAACGGTTAATTGTTTCGTAACCCCAAGGGCTTACACACGGCGCAATAACAAAGTTAAACTTATTGCCATAACTACCTGCATGCTCTAGTGCAAACCTTAACGCTCCTTGAACACCGCTTGTTTCATAACCATGTACACCACCTGTAATCAATACAGTTGGAAGCTCATTATTCCAATTTACACTTTTGATAACAAATAATGGGTAGTTGTCCGCATCTTTAACAACAGGTAAGTCGGCGTACTTCAAGTAACCGTATTCCTGCGTTTCAAATTGCGCTGACAAATTTGCTAGCTTAGCGACCACCTGTTCTTGGTAAGAACGCTTCACTAATTGTTTTGCCAACCACTGATGCTTTTCTGCATCAGCCCATTTTTTTCCTGGCGTGCCAATTGAATAACTTTGCTCAGTCATGTTACTTAACTTCCTCTCCAGCGGCTTGTTTATCAGCGTGATAGCTTGAACGAACAAATGGACCTGATGCGGCATGTTTAAAGCCTAAGTCATCTGCTTCTTGCTTAAAAATGTCAAATTCGGCTGGCGGTACATATCGTTCAACTGGCAAATGGTGTTTGCTCGGCTGAAGGTACTGACCGATAGTTAGCATATCTACATTATGTTCACGAAGATCTCTTAGCACCTCTACAATTTCTTCGTTTGTTTCACCTAAGCCAACCATTAAACCTGATTTAGTATCCACTTCAGGGTGCATTTCTTTGAAGCGTTTTAATAAGTCTAGTGACCATTTGTAGTTTGCTCCAGGTCGAGCTAAACGATAAAGGCGCGGTGCAGTTTCTAAATTGTGGTTAAACACATCTGGCGGCGCGGTAGATAAAATTTCTAGTGCTTTATCCATACGACCACGGAAGTCTGGAACTAAAATTTCTACTTTAATGCCAGGGTTGTGTGCTCTAATTGCTTTTACACAATCTGCAAAATGCTGAGCGCCACCATCACGAAGATCATCACGGTCAACAGAAGTTATCACTACGTAAGTTAACCCCATTTCCTTAATGGTTAGTGCTAGCTTTTCTGGTTCTTGAGCACTTGGAGGCAATGGTCGACCATGGGCTACGTCACAAAATGGACAACGACGTGTACAAATATCGCCTAGAATCATGAAAGTCGCCGTGCCGTGATTAAAACATTCAGGCAGATTAGGGCACGATGCCTCTTCACATACTGAGCTTAACCCTTGGCTGCGCATCGCTTTTTTGATGTTGTCTATTTTTTCACTTGATTTAGGTAGGCGGATCTTTAACCAATCAGGCTTTCTAAGCATAGTATCACGCTCTGAAGGCATGATTTTAACGGGAATTAATGCCATTTTTTCCGCATCACGTAATTTTACGCCAGCGGCTAATTTAGAAGTTTTAACGGTTGTCATACAGCTCTCTTCTCTGTCAGTGGCAGGTTTGGTAACCCTTGCTGATAGTCAATGTTAGAGGCGCCAAGCGCAGAAGCTAACAATTCGGTTAGCGGTTTGGCTGCTTCTTGAATAGTTTTTGGACCATTTATTTGGCTGGTTTGCACCATTTCTAAGCCAGCATAACCACAAGGATTAATTCGTAAAAAAGGTGCTAAATCCATGTCAACGTTTAACGCTAACCCATGAAAACTGCAGCCTTTGCGAACTCTTAACCCAAGTGAGGCGACTTTTTTCTCATCTACATACACACCAGGTGCGTCTTTTTTAGCATAGGCATTGATATCAAAGCCTTTTAACATGTCCACAATCGCATTTTCGATTAATGTCACTAAGTCTCGAACACCGATTTTCTTTCGTCTTAGGTTTATAAGTAAGTAAATTACCAGCTGACCTGGGCCGTGGTAAGTCACTTGTCCACCTCTGTCTACTTTGACAACGGGAATGTCTCCAGTATTAAGGAGGTGCTCTTCTTTACCAGCTTGACCTTGAGTAAACACTGGGTTGTGCTCTACAACCCATAGCTCGTCTGTAACGCTATCGTCACGGGTATCGGTGAATAGCTGCATCGACTGCCAAATATCTTGGTAGTCGCCAGTATCAATGGCCCTGATAACGATATTATTATTTAAGTCTGACATTCAATAACCGTAATCTAAAGAACAACACGAACGAGGTCGATGGCACCTAATCGGTTATAAACCAGTTCCATGTGTTCTTTACTTGTTACTTTTACACTGATTGAAACTGACTTGTATTTACCTTTGCTGCTTGGCTTTTCTTTTGGCGAAAAATCGCCAGGCGCCACTTCTTGTAAAACCTCAACAATTTTAATAGTCAGCTCTTCGTGCGCCACACCCATCACTTTAAAAGTTTGGTGGCAAGGGAAGTCTAATAATTCATCAAATTTAGTATCTTTAACTGTCATCTTTTATACCTTAAAAAAGCCTTCCCTAGACTTATTACTCATTATTTACTTTATAGTTCAAATTTCTTTTTAAAGTAATCGGTTACCTTTTTAACTAAACCACCTTCGTTAACCTGATCAAGTGCAACAAGAGGGTAAGTAGTTACTACGTCGTCTTCGATTTTTATTGTCAAAGTTCCAACAACTTCGCCCTTGTTAATAGGGGCTTCTAATGGTTTATCAAGGCTGAAAGACGCTTTTAGTTTTTCACGATAGCCACGAGGGATGGTCAGTGGCGTACTTTGGTTTATCCCTAAACGAACTTGGTCTTTGTCGCCCATATAAATACGCTGCTTAGCAAACTCTGTCCCTGCTTCATAAGCCGTCAGTGTTTCAAAAAAGCGGAAACCGTAATTTAGTAGCTTTTTACTCTCTACTTTTCGGCCACGCTGGCTATCTGCGCCCATTACAACCGAAATTAAACGCATCTCACCTTCCATTGCAGAAGCAACTAAAGAATAACCTGCAGCGTCTGTATGACCGGTTTTAATGCCGTCTACATTTAGGCTTTTGTCCCATAACAAGCTGTTACGGTTAATTTGAGAGATATTGTTATAAGTGAAGTCTTTTTCTTTGTAAATCGCATATTCTTCAGGAACGTCTCTAATTAATGCGATGCCAATTTTTGCCATATCGCGAGCGGTTGACAAGTGACCTTCAGCTGTCAATCCATGGCTATTTACAAAGTTTGAATTAGATAGACCAATATCTGCGCCATACAAATTCATAAGCTGTGCAAACTGTTCTTCGCTACCTGCAATATGCTCAGCCATAGCAACACAGGCATCATTACCTGACTGAATGATTATGCCTCGGTTTAAGTCTGCAACAGAAACTTCTTTACCCACTTCAATAAACATTTTTGAAGATTCAGGAAAGTTTTTTGCCCAAGCATTGCGGCTCACTGTCACCATGTCTGTAAGTGCAATGTTACCTTTTTGTACTTCTTTACCAATGACATAGCTTGTCATCATTTTTGTTAAGCTTGCTGGGTTTAGCAATTCATCTGCGTTCTTTTCGGCTAACACTTTTCCAGTATCAAAATCCATTAAAATATAGGCTTTTGCATTTACCGAAGGTGGGTTTGGTACTAGTACTTTTGCCTCTGCAAAATATGAAAAAGCTAGGGACGAAAGGCTAACCAGAGAAAGTATAAATTTATTCATTGTGTTCCATTCATGTTTTTTGCTAAAAGAAAGAAAATTGAGAGCCGTATTATCCATGTACCAAAGGTACGTGTCCAGTTTATGGCGCTAATACGCTCTCTAGATTTACAGATTGGTAACCAAACTGCTTTATTTTTTGAATTAGGTCGATTGCATGTACTTTATTTTTAAAAGGTCCAAACACAACTTTATGCTGCTCGTCCTTTTCATGCACAGCCGCTTCGTGGTTTAACATTAAAGTTAGACCCTTAAGTGACTCGTTGGCTTCAGATTTGTTTTTAAAACCTGAAAGGGCGACTTGATATAGACTGTTTTCAACGGGCAAAGTTTCTTCGCCAGGTAAAATTAATTCAACTTTGACATTAGCTGTGCCAGTGTCGTAAACACCAATTTTAAAGGCGGCAGCATATGACAAGTCTATAATGCGATCTTGGTGAAAAGGGCCACGGTCATTAACCCTTACTATAGCTGACTTATTGTTTGCAATGTTAGTGACACGCACATAGCTTGGTAGCGGCAATGTTTTATGGGCGGCGGACATACCAAACATATTATAAACTTCGCCATTTGAGGTAAGGTGACCATGAAACTTTTTGCCATACCAAGATGCGGTGCCTTCTTGTTCAAAGGGGTCTCGTTTTTTCATGGGGGTATAGTGTTTACCAAACACTTTGTAGGGTAAGTTTCCTCTACCAACAGGCTCATGAATGATTTCAGGATCTTGTTGTTCCGTTAATGTGGGCGGTCGAACCGGCGCACTGTCATATTTATCTTTGTAGCGGCCAGATGGCGCACACCCTTGTAATAGCAACATAAATGAGCATATTACTATTATTAATATCGTAGATTTTTTATTGTCCATTTTAAGTACTTGCCAATAAGCGTTTATTTGTTCCTATTGCCATTAAAATACCGAAGCTCGCCATTAATGTCACTATTGATGTGCCACCATAACTTACTAGCGGTAAAGGGACACCAACAACAGGTAATAAACCAGATACCATCCCTATGTTAACAAACAGATAAACAAAGAACGTAAGAATCAGGCTGCCAGCGAGTAACTTTGTAAAAGCCTCCTGCGCTCGTGACGCGATTTGCATACCTCGAATAATGACAAAGGCATAAACAGCCAAAAGCATTAATACACCAACAAAACCAAACTCTTCACTAAAGACTGAAAAAATGAAATCCGTGTGGCGCTCAGGCAAAAACTCTAATTGCGACTGCGTGCCCTGTAACCAGCCTTTTCCTTCTGTACCGCCAGAACCAATCGCTATTTTTGATTGAATGATGTGATAACCCGAGCCGAGAGGGTCACTCTCAGGGTTTAAAAACGTAAGTACTCTTTGCTTTTGGTAACCATGCATTAAGTAAAACCATAATATAGGTAAAAAGGCGCCAACGGATACAAACAGACCAAGCAAAATTCTTAAACTTAAACCGGCTAAAAACATTACAAAAAAGCCGCTGCTAGCTACAAGAAGGGAGGTTCCTAAGTCTGGTTGCTTAGCAATAAGCAAGGTAGGCGTGGCGATAATAACAAAACCTAAAAATGTATTCTTTAAAGATGGTGGCAAAGTGTATTTGCTTAAAAACCACGCCATCATCATCGGAAGCGATAGTTTCATGATTTCAGACGGTTGAAATTTTATAAAACCTAGGTTTAGCCAACGCTGTGCACCTTTGCCCATGTCACCAAATAAGAGCACGGCGACAAGCAATAATATACCTGTTACAAATATATGAGGTGCCCATTTTTGGTAAGTAAAAGGAGATATTTGTGCGACAAACAGCATAACAACTAAGCCTAGTCCCATGCGGATCATTTGTCGGATAACCATATCCATATTTTGACTACCGGCACTATAGACAACAAATAGACTTATTAACATAAGTGTTAATATGCCGGCCAATAAAGGAAGATCGATGTGGAACCTAAATAGGAGTGAACTGCGTCGGCGTTCATTTTCAGTTTTAGCCACCGTTCACCTCATTATCTACGGTTATATCATTTACGTTTACCACTTCACTTGAAAGCGTCCGCTTATTAGCCAGACCCATTGCAAAATATAAATCCATCATTTCTCTTGCTACTGGTGCCGCATTGGCACTGCCGCCACCGGCGTTTTCAACAGCAACCACAATCACTATGCTCGGGTTGTCATAAGGTGCATAACCAACAAACATCGCATTATCTCTGCGGCGCTCATTAATTTTTGTTTCGTCATACTCTTCATCTGCACCAAGGCTGAAAAGCTGAGCGGTACCTGTTTTACCACCTGCGGTATATACAGCGTCAACAAAAGCAGCTCTGGCAGTACCGTCAATTGCATTAACGGTTTCATACATTGAATCTAAAATCGTGTCCCAGTGTTTATCATTACTTACTTTAATGGTGGGACGCTTCCGAATAGGTGTTGAAGATTGTAATCCATTGGTTGTAGTAGCCGTGACAATTTTAGGCTCAACCACTTCACCTTTATTCACCAAAATTGATGTTGCCATTGCAAGTTGCACAGGTGTTGCCGTCCAATAGCCTTGGCCTATACCAATTGAAATGGTGTCGCCTTGGTACCAAGATTGTCGTTTCTTTTCTTTTTTCCAAGCCCTTGAAGGCATTGTTGCTCTATATTCCTCGTGAATATCTATACCAGTATATTCACCAAAACCAAACTGAGCGATAAAGGGACTAATTTCATCGATGCCTAAACGGTAAGCTAGATCATAGAAGTAGATGTCGCATGACTGTTTAATCGCCGTTTCTAAATCAACCCAACCGTGACCGCCGACTTTCCAATCTCGAAAGTTTCGTTGAGTTTCCACATTAGGAAAACGCCAATAGCCTGGATCCCACACCGTTGTATCTGGAGTAACTAGTTTTTTGTGAAGCCCAAGTAAGGCTAACTGAGGTTTAATAGTTGACGCAGGAGGGTACTGGCCCTGAGTGGCTCTATTGAGCATCGGCTTGTCTTTGGAGTTTAAAATTAAGGAATAATCTTTTTGAGAGATGCCAGTGACAAATAAGTTGGGGTCGTAGCTAGGGTTAGAGTACATAGCCAAAATTGCACCATCACGAGGGTCCATAGCAACAATAGCCCCACGGTTTTGTCTTAAGGACTTTTTAGCTTGTTCTTGCATTTCAACGGCAATGGCTAAGTGCAAATCGGTGCCAGGTTTAGGCTCTTCGATGCTGAGTTGTCTTAACACTCGGCTTCTGTGGTTAACTTCAACTTCTTCACTGCCTGTTGTGCCATGAAGTTGCTCTTCATAAAAGCGCTCTAGTCCAAGTTTTCCTATGCTACGAGTAGCGGCATAGTTTTTTAATCGCTCTTCACGTTCTAATCTATTTAAGTCTCTTTTATTAATTTTCCCAACGTAACCTAAAACGTGTGTCATTGTATCTGAATAGGGATAATGTCTGTTGAGTCGAGCTTCAATGGATACGCCAGGAAACAAATGTTGCTTTACTGAAAAAGCAGCAACTTCTTCTTCGGTTAATTTTGTTTTTATGGGGATGCTTTTAAATCGTCGTTGGTATTTTATAGCTCTCTTAAATTGTTCAACTTGTCCATCAGGAATATCTATAATCTGTTGTAATTCAGACAAGGTCGAATTCATATCCAAAACAGATTCAGGAATTATTTCTAGGGAAAAACTTGGTTCATTGGCAGCTAAAATCTTCCCGTTAACATCTCTGATAATTCCTCTGTTCGGAGGGACGGGCTGAACCTTTATTCTGTTTTCGTTTGATCGCGTTTGGTAGGTTTGGTATTTGTTTATTTGTAAATAGTACAGATTTGCTATTAGTACTCCCATCAATCCTGCAACCGCCATTAAAGCGATTATTGCACGCCTAGCGAATAGTCTAGCTTCCGCCGAGTGGTCTTGCATTTGATGAGAGTTTCTACGCATAGTTATTCGCGATGATAGGGGTGATTGTTATTCAGGCTCCAAGCGCGGTATAGACTCTCGGCAACGACAACTCTCACCATTGGATGAGGCAATGTGAGAGGTGATAGGGACCACTTTTGTTCAGAGCGAGCAATGCAAGCTGGTGCCAAACCTTCAGGACCACCAACCAGCAGACTGACATCACGACCGTCCATTTGCCAACTTGATAACTGTTTTGATAAGTCATGTGTATCCCATGGCTTTCCAGTTACCTCAAGGGTAACAACACGGTTGGACTTTGGGATAGCCGCGAGCATCTTTTCGCCTTCTTGGTCGAGGATCCTCGCAATATCTGCGTTTTTTCCTCTTTTTCCAGGCGTAATTTCAACAAGCTCAAACGCACAATCTTTAGGGAATCGGCGTTGATATTCCTGAAAACCTGACGTTATCCAACTTGGCATTTTGTTGCCAACGGCGACCAATTGAATCTTCATAAATGATTACTTGCTCGATTCCTGCCAAAGTTTTTCTAATTGGTAAAAGTCTCGAGTCGCATCTTGCATTACATGCAATACAACAGGGCCCATATCAACTAACACCCACTCGCCTTCTTCCATGCCTTCATAACCTAACGCCGGGTCTTCAGTTTGTTTTGCTTCCATTAAAACGTGATCTGCAATTGATTGGACGTGTTTTTTTGAAGTACCTGAACAAATTACCATGTAATCGGTAATTGAAGACGTCTCTGCTACATTAAATGTAAGCACGTCTTTTGCTTTAAGGTCATCAATTTTATCTAGTACGAAATCTAATATTTGTTTATTTTGCAAAACGCTTGTTACTCTCTGAAGAATTTTTTTGGACAACCATTCTACCTTTCTCAGCTTTTATAGTACAGACATTAAGCGTCTAATCCAGGTTATGGAGTTTCAATTTTTTTTCTAATTGGCCAGTTAGAAAGTCTTTAAACATTACCCAGTCGCCTAATAAACTATAGAAGGGATATGTGAATGTGGCTGGACGGTTTTTTTCTACGAAAAAATGACCTACCCATGCAAAGCCATATCCAATAAAAGGCAATAACAATAAATACATAAATTGGTTGGTTGCTAACGCGTAAACAGCAACCAAAATGACTAAGGTACTACCAATATAATGTAAGCAGCGGCACACAGGGTGCAAGTGCTCCGATAGGTAATAGGGATAAAAGGCTTTAAAAGAGTCTAGTTTTTTCTTATTTTTCATTCGTTTGCCAGTAACTTTTCACTTGTTTCGAAACATTAATGTGCCCGCAACATCGCCAATATTAATAGAAGTCAACGTTTCATAGTTGTCACCGTCAAACAACGGCTTATTTCCTTCTTTGGTTACAAATACCGCCACTCCCTCGCTAATTTCATTTTGAGTAACAATAGAATCGACGGCTTTCACAAGGTATTGTCCTAAGCCATGGTGCTGGTGATCAGGGTGAATGGCAATAAAAGTAAGTAAGTGGTAGTGCTCATGAGGAATGGCAGCCGCTACTTTTTTTTCTTTCTCTATCATGTTTTGTGTACTTAAAAAGCCAGCATTGAGCATCATTTTTAGTCGCCAATGCCAGAACCTTTCAGGCTCTAGGCCTTTTTGAGGCTCTATTAAACAGGCGACCCCCAACAAATGAGGACCTGAAAATAGGCCAATCATGGGTTGTTGAGTTTGCCAAAAGGCAGAAAGCTCTTCTCTGATAGCTCCTCGAAGGCGTGTGTCGTAACCGGATTTATCCCCGTCAAAAATTTCTTTGAAAATAGGATCGTCATGATAAGCAACGTATAAAAGTGATGCGGCTAAATTGACATCTTCAGCGGCGAGTAGTATCGCTTTTATTCCATTATCTTCAGCTAGTTGATTAGTAACTGTCATAAACTTGAACACCTATTTTTTTGTTGTTATTTTAATCAAGTTAGCAATATCTATTAAATTATCCAAGAATAATTTTTCAGTTCGTAAATAAACAGGCTATTTTATATAGAGAGATTTTAAAAAAGCTAGGGAGTTATATGTGGATACGTCAGTACATTCAATATCAGGGTTGTTTGAACAATTAGGTTTAGACGGAACACGTTCGGGCATATATCACTTTGTTAAAGAACATAATATTCCGGATGATGTAACCATTGATGAGGCTTCGTTTTGGAGTGCATCCCAATCATCTTTCTTACGAGACTCCCTTGAGTCAGATGGAGACTGGAGTGAGGTTGTTGACCAACTAGATGCAATGTTACGAAAATGACTTTTATAGATGTGATTCAATAAGCTGGGTGATTCGTTTATTTGTATTTAAATGGGCGGCTAACCGCCCTTAATACATTTGATCATTAAAGAAACAGCGTTAATCAACGTATAGCTTTTTCTTAAACTTTATTGTTTCCGTACGGTTACCTCGTTGCACGTTAACGGTAAAGGTAAGATTTTCTTCGTCTCTATGTTTAAGCTGAGCTAAATAGTATATAGCCTCTTTTTCTTGCACTTTTTTAAATGTTAGTTGTTTCGTTTGTCCTAATAAATTTTTAGCAGTTCCTGTAAGGCTCACGTTTTGAGCTTGTTGAGACTCTTTGTCTAAAACAGAAATGTTAACTATTGCCATGTACCGACTACGCTCTAAATTGTAGTTTCGTGCGGTTTCTGGCTTTATAAAAGAGCTAGGGAAAGCAATATAATGGATATCCCAGTCACCTTTTGTTATCTTTTGCTCAGCGAGTGTTGTCGGTGATAAAAATAGTGCCGATACAAGAGTAGCGATTACGAATAATATCTTTTTCATTTTTGTCCTTTTGTTAATAAGCTTTTAAAGTAAGCGACTTAACAAGTCATTAAATAACAATTGTAAAAATTGTAAGCCAATTAAAAATACCAATAAGCTTAAATCAAGGCCGCCTAGAGGAGGAATTACTTTTCGAACAGGTGCGAGTACAGGCTCTGTAAGCTGATGTAAGAGTGCCTCAATAGGGTTGTAACCCTGACTAATCCAACTCAGTATAGCCCTAATTATTGTTACCCAAAATACCAATGTAAACACTTCTTGAACGACTGAGATTACACTCGCAATTAAAATACCAACCCAAGGGAATGCGTCGCCGAATAATAATTGTAGCGTGGCGACTTTGGCAAAAGCGACAAAAAATACGAGTAGGACACCAGCCCAATCTATTCCTCCTAAACCCGGCACAACTCGGCGCAACGGTATTAATAAAGGGTTTGTCGCTTTAACAACAAACTGACTCACTGGATTATAGAAGTCTGCACGTGCCAATTGTAACCAGACCCTTAAAATAGCGACCATTAAATAGAGGTCAAATAAAGTATTAACTAAAAATTGGGTAGCTTGCATAATTAAAGTTTACTCATCTCTTGAGCTCGAGTCACCGCGGCATCAAGTGCCTCATTAACGGTAGCTTGAAGTTTGTTATTATTAAAAACGTTTAATGCAGCTGCAGTTGACCCGCCTGGAGATGTCACGTTCTCTCGTAGTTCGGCAAAGCTCTTCTCTTTATTAAACGTCATTTTTGCAGCCCCAATGGCGGTTTCTTGAACCATAATATTGGCAACATCTTCGCTGAATCCAAACTCTTTTGCCTTATTTGCCATGGCTTCCATAAAGGCAAAAAAGTATGCTGGACCAGAACCAGAGACGGCAGCTAGTTGATCAATCTCTGATTCAGAGTTTAGCCAAACCGTTGCTCCAACGTGACTGAACAATTCAGTCGCAATTTGAATATCGTTTTCTATCACGGGTACACCAAAACGTGTAGGATTTGAACCAACATATAGCCCGGATACGCCATGACCAACTAAAGAAGGGGTATTCGGCATACAGCGAACAAATCGCACATCGCCAATAATATCGGTATATCTTTCTACTAATAAACCAGCTGCAACAGTAATCACCAATTTGTCAGAAAAATCGGCACCGTTGGAAACTAAATCACTCAAAACATCAGCCATCATTTGTGGCTTAACACCTAGGATTACAACATCGGCCTGCTTAATCGCTTCTTGATTGTCTAAATCAGTAATAATGCCAAACTTAGCTTTTAATGCTTGC
>JAOHFM010000042.1 GCA_028098005.1 Psychrosphaera sp. | reverse complement strand
ATATAAAAAAAATAATCCCAGGAAATTAAGATGTTAAATAATTCTTCAGTAGTTAGCTTTAAGAAAAGTAAATTGTCACTTGCAGTTGTTTTTTCATTGTTAGCTTCAGGTGCTTACGCCATGGATGAAGATCCAGAAAAAAAATCCGGCTTAGAAGTTATCGAAGTTAGCGCCCAAAAACGGGTTGAAAGTATTCAGGATGTTCCCATCACCATTACTGCGTTTGGTGAAGCTGATATAGAAAAAATGGGTATTCAAAGTGCTAATGATCTTGGTCTTATTACTCCTGGGTTAGAGACGAACAATGCTACGGCAACACAAACCACTTTTAATATTCGCGGTATAACAACAAACGACATGGGCATTGGTTTAGACGCAGCTGTTGCCGTGTATATTGATGGTGTGTATGTAGGGCGTCGAGGTACATCAAACCTTAACTTTAATGATGTTGAAAGGGTCGAAGTTTTAAAAGGGCCACAAGGTACTTTATTTGGCAGGAACTCTGCGGCGGGTGCTATTCATATTATTACTAAAAACCCAACCGACGATAATGAAGGTGGCATCAAATTTACAGTTGGTGAATATAATAAGCGTAAAGTAGAACTTTGGGCTAATACACAAATAAATGAAGAGCTGTCTTTTAGAGGCAGCTTTAATTCAAACCACCGAGGTGGTTATTTAGATATTAAAGACAGCGAAGAAAAATACGGCAATCAAAGAGATTGGTCAGCTCGCGGTGCTTTATTATGGCAGGCTGCAGATGACGTTGAGGTGATATTTAGAGGCGATGTAAACGACACTCATCAACAGGGAAGACCAGCGGTTACACTCAACACCTCTTATGGTAGTGGCGACCCATTTGCCCCAATTGAATTTGATTTTGAAGGGAAAGAAACACGTCAGGCTGGTGGTGTTTCTGCTGAAGTGAACTACTTTGCGGACGGTTTAACTTATACCTCCATAACTGGCTATAGACAGTTTGAACGATACAATGCAATGGAAGACGATGGCTCTGCCATGCAGCGAGCTTACTTTGAAAGTTTATTAGATGAAGACCAAAGTCAATTTAGCCAAGAATTTAGAGTAGTCAGCTCGGAAGGTGACTTTAAGTGGACGGCCGGTGCAACGTACTTTTATGAAGATATCGAGCAAGATGTAGTTGCTAACTTTAATACATTAAGTTTCGATGCGTTAGCGATTGTGCAACTTGGTCTAGATCCTCGTATTTTACCTGACTTTCCATTCGGGCAAGGTGTCGCGGGTTCATATATGACACTAGGTCCGTTGGAAGCACAACAAACCATTGGTTTAGAGATCCAACGTCGAATGATGGCCGGTCAGGATTTTGAAACAGCTCAAGGTACTGTTGGACAAGACTTAATTAATGCAAATATTACTAAAGTTTTTGGTCAGCACGAAGAACGTTTTTATCATCACGCAACTACCTCAAGTTTTGCGGCTTATTTTGATGGCACCTATGCGGCAACTGATAAATTAGATTTAACATTTGGATTGCGTTACACCTATGACGACAAGAACTTTAAACTATTTTCGGCGCCACAAAATAGCTATTACGTGCCATTTGAAAATATGAACGGAGAGGTTCTTGGCGATGTGCCATTGGCCGTTGCTTTCCAACCAGAAGATGCTCGTCAGGAAGAAAGTTGGGACAAGTGGACGCCTCGTGTTGTTGTTGATTATAAGTGGACTGATACTTTCATGACATTTGCGTCATACGCGGAAGGCTTTAAGTCTGGCGGATTTAATGGCGTAGGTAAAGCGCCACCTGTGAAAGAAGAGACCGTCACAAACACAGAAGTCGGCTTTAAATCTTCATGGTTAAATAACCGCATTAGGCTTAATGTTTCTGCTTTTGAATACAATTATAAGAACCTTCAACAGCTAGAGTTATTTGGCTCGCCAATTCCAACGTATAACTTGCGTAACGTAGATGCGGAAGGCGAAGGTTACGATATCGAAACTGTAATTCAAGTTACTCCAGATCTTATTGTTACGGCAAATTACGGAAAAACGATTGCTGAGTACACTAAGTGGGATTTCTTTGAGGGCGAAGATATTAATGACGGTCGAGTTGGTGAGCCTATTTCAGGCATGCCAGAAGACCAAAGTAATATTCGTGTAGACTATTTCTTTGAAGGTCTAGATGGTCAATTTAACCTCCATGTTAGTTACGCCGACACAGGTGAGAGAACTCAAGGCGTAGAAGGACCTGCATTGCCAGTGTTACCTTTTGAGCCAGGCTCTGTAACCGGATTAAATGAAGACAATAGAATTTCGGGTTACAGTCTAATAAATACGCGTATTAATTGGCAGAGCGATAACCACCCAATTTACGCAGCATTTTATATAAATAATCTAACTGACGAAAAGTATTTAATTCAAACTGGTGGCCAAGCGATGGCGCTAGGTTCTCCTATTGCGACACCGGGATTGCCTAGGATGTACGGTTTTGAATTTGGAATGGAATTTTAGTCAAGCACTTCTATAATAGGTACAACAAATAGCGGCTCCAAGAAGGGGCCGCATTTTCATAAAATGGAGTACAGTGTATGGCTTACTTAGATACACTTGGTGAATTGATTTTAATATTTTCATTATTGGCTTTCGTTATTAATGTAAATAAATCGAGCTCTTTTGAGTCGCCCTTTAGACCACTTTTAACGATGGCTTTGCTGTTTATAGTTATTACAGCTTCATTTGGAGCAGCCCGTTTTGCTGGCATAAATCAAATTGTTCCCGCTCACGATTTTCTTTCGTTAATTAGTGCAAAGTTTGCAATGGTAATCTATGTATTTAGTTTACCCATGGTAATGTTGTCCTACGCAAGAAGTCGATCTAGTTATAGCGCTATTGGCGATGCAGAAAGCTCATCAAATTTAAGCACAAGAAAGGAATTAGCCAATGGCCAGTTATCTAAACAAGGGGTAGTTAAAATAGCCAAAGGCGCGATGATATTCTTACTTACGTTCAATTTTCTAACCATTAGTTTTTCCATTGAAACGAATAAGCTGATCACCGATGTGAGCATTGTTGTTGGGTTTGTTCTGTTTTCTTTAGTTGCTAAAGAAAAAGGTTTAGTTTACTTATCAATTGTCACGCTTTTGTTAGTTCCAGCATCCACAGCACTGCACATTAGTGATGATTTAAGCATGGCAATTTTTCATTTGTTGCTTGCCGCACATTTTTTACTGATAAATAGAGTGTTCACCTTAGAACAAGCTCAACCAAGTTTTAATGAAGTCGGCGAGCAAAATCGCCTATAATGACTTATAGACATTAAAAAGGTGATGTATGACAGAAACTAAACTAGATCCAAATCGATTTGTTGAAATCAAAAGCTGGAACCAA
This sequence comes from Psychrosphaera sp., assembly GCA_028098005.1. Next base: position 10,476 of record JAOHFM010000042.1, on the reverse strand, counting down.
GATAAGCGTTTAAAATACTTATTAATGCAAATACTGGAACAGCAGCAGGTTTGGATTTTAACTGATGAGCATGGCGCTGTGATGCTTACTACCGATGATGAAGACTGCATTCCAGTTTGGCCACATTTTGAGTTTGCTCACGAATGGGCAACGGGTGATTGGAACGGTTTTGAACCCAAAGCCATTTCATTAAAAGATTGGCAAAAAAAGTGGAGTCATGGTTTGGAAGATGACGAGTTGCTAATCGTTGCATTTCCAATCCCTGACGAGGATGGCATTGTGCTTGAGCCATTTGAATTGGAAGACGAATTAGAACAACAAAAACGAAAGCAACAACACCGCTAGAGCAATACAGCTTGAGTCAAAAGCCTAAGTCTATGATTTGGGCTTCTTCAAAAAGATAACATCCTTATCTACAAATTCTAAAGTTAAGCCAAACTTATTTGCGACAAACTCAAAGGTTTGTTGGCTGAAAAAACTGATATGGGTAGGATCGTTTTTATAGTGCCAATTCGCAAAACGTTGTTTATCGATGACAAGCTTGGTCATAATTGCTAGAAGTCCGCCAGGCGCTATCATATTAATCAGTTGGCTAATCTCTTTACTTGGTCTATTAAAGTGTTCAACCACTTCTGTACAGGTTATGAAGTCATACTGCTTGTTCAGTAGTGACTTATCGTCGGCGTAATAAATATCGTATTCGCTAATGTTTAAGCCAAGTCTTCTAAGCTCAAATGCTAGCGCAGGTCCAGGTCCGCAACCAAAATCCAAACCAGCGAGTGCTCTTTTCTTTTTGTTCAGCAGTATGTTATTTAAATCTGAGCCAGAAGCAGATTTAGCAGGGCGGGAGGCAAACTCATTGGCAAAGTCAGGGTTAATTAAATCGGTTAACAGAGGTTTAGCTAATCGACTCAAAAAGGTTAAGTAGCCAAAATCTTCAAGCTGATTTTCATGTTTGTCATACTCTGACTTTTCATTAGATGTTGATAGGTGAAATTCGGGAGGAACAAAAACCAACAAACATTGTTGGCATTGCAGATAATCACGTTTTTTGTCAGTGAAATAGTGTGCGACCTTTTCATGGTCGCACAGTGGGCATAAGTGATTAGTCACTTACTACCTCAAAACTTAACATTTTCATATACTTTGCCATGTCTTCAGCTGATTTAGCTGGGCGCACGTTTTTATCAATCATCACAATTTTACCTGTTTTGTCGATGTAAAACGTATGACGCTTTGCATATCCCATAAAGCTAACGTCGTAAGCATCGGCTACTTCGCCTTCAGGGTCGCTTAATAAAGGAAAGTCGGCTTTAGTTTCTTGCGCAAATCGCTCATTGTCTGACGCGTCATCTGTACTTGCCATAAAATATTGAGCATTAAACTCTTTAAGTAAATGTCCGTTTTCCGCTAACGATTTACATTCAATGGTACAGCCCGATGTGAATGCTTTTGGAAACCAAGCTAAAACAACGTTTTGTTTTCCTTTGTAATCAGATAGTGAATAGGTTTTTCCGTCGCTTCCTTTCATTGTGAAATCAGGGGCCTGATCTCCAACTTTTAGCGACGCAAACGTTGTGACACTAAATAACAATGCCGAAGTTAGTGCGATAGTACTTAATAGTCTTTGTAACATATTGCGTTTCCTTATTAATAATCTGACAGGTTTACGTAGTAATAACCTTGGTCGATCAGTTTGTTAGCGGTAATTGTTTGAATGTAGAGATAACAAAATCCAGTGTAACGGCAAAAGGGATTTTTGCTTTTAGTGTTGTTAAATTTTCTTCTGACGTTTTCCATCCAAAAGGCGTCATCGTCAATAAATTACTGAGGTCCGCTTCTTCAGTAATTTGAATTTTCATTCTAACCGAATCATGTTTTTCTAACTCAAACATATCTGGTGCTTTAGGCGCTTCATGTAAATCGGCAGTAGGGTAAATGACCTGCTTAATTTCAAATAGATGATGCGGGCCAGGTGAAACGGATAATATTTTCCCTTGCTCCACTAAAATGCGCTGACACTCTTTGCCAATAAGAGGTGCGAAAACGTTCATGACTAAGTCTACACTGTCTGTAGCTAATGGCACGTGAGCATTTGTTGCTACGGCATAGTGAACTTGCTTGTTTCTCTTGGCGGCATATTTCACGGCAGATTTGGAAATATCAAAACCGTAAACGGCTTTATCGTCCATCTGTTTTTTAACTTCACTTGTGTAGTAACCTTCACCGCATCCTAAATCAACAATGGTATTAGGTGATAACTCAGCAACAAGCTCTATTAACTTGCTACGCATAAACTCATAGTGACCTAACTGTAGAAACTCTCTTCGTGCTACGACCATACTTAAGTCGTCACCTGGTTGAAGAGACTTTTTTAGCTGCACGGGTAATAAATTAACGTAACCTTCTTTGGCATAATCAAAAGCATGATTATTTGAACATCTTAATGTTTGTCCCTCTTTCCCTAATGAAGAAGAGCAGATAGGGCAGGTAAATTTAGCGTGTTCAGGCATAAAAACTTATTCAAATAATTCAAAGACAAGGCAATTATAACGCAGAGCTACTAAAATTGGTTTTAGTTTTAACAGTTGGTTTGTACATTAAACGTCCGAACGAGCGATAAACCGTAAAATAAATCAAATTTACTCTTTACCTTAGGCATTCGCACAGTATAATTGCCGGACTTTGATGCAGGGGCGTAGTTCCAATTGGTAGAACAGCGGTCTCCAAAACCGATGGCTGGGGGTTCGAGTCCCTCCGCCCCTGCCAAGTCAAAGAAATTAAACCGCTTAATTGCGGTTTTTTTGTGCCTGAAATTTGAGGTTATCTAGCCAAGCTCCAATAGGTGGAACCGCGGTCCCTTCTCTCAATAAAACCTAGCGATGGCATGGGGTTCGAATCCCTCCGCCCCGACCAAAGTCAAATCTCTAATGGCTCAACCTTGTAAATTTAGATATCATTAATTTTTATTTCATAATGTTGGTTCAACTGTGTATACACCTCATCAAATAGAATGCATGAAAAGGCTAGGCATAGAGTTTATGCAAGTAGGCTCCGTAAATGCGCCAAGCACGAACCAAGAGTCTGTTACTCAAGTCACAGGCAACAGCACAGCTGTAAATACCGCACCTGCCGCTTCAACAGTAAAAAATATGGTGCTTGAGCCCTCATTCGAAAAAGATTTGTTGGTACTCTTTCCTAAAATGAAAGTTACGGGTCAAAAAGTTCAACTAACCGACAGTTTCTCCTGGTTAATTGAAGGTAAATCAACCCGCGTTATTGCCACTAAAACACAGTTAATAACAGCACCGATACATGACTTATCAATTGCTCAAAAAAAACAGGTTTGGTCAACGTTATCACCTTTAGTTGTCATTGATGACAAGTATGTCGATTAGCTGAGTAAAGCAATAAAAGTAGAATAATAAGTTCAGGTAAATGAAAACTAGAATAGAACCTTTAAATCACTCTCATATCTCTGAAATTATGGAAATTGAAAACAGTGCCCATTTGGCACCTTGGAGTGAGCGTATTGTTTCTTCTAGTTTTGGGCCGCGCAGTCATAATATGGGCTTGTTTAAAATAGAGAAAAAACAATATCAACTCATTGGGTATTACTTTTCAGACCATGTGGCCGGTGAAGTGTCTTTGGAAAACATATGTGTTACTAAAGATCACCAAGGTAAAGGCTTAAGCAAGGCGTTAATGAATGATTTGTTTACCTACAGTAATAGCATTGATGCAGAAGAAGTGTGGTTAGAGGTGAGAGAGAGCAACCAAGCTGCAGTTGCTCTTTATGAGTCATTTGGCTTTGAAACACAGAGCGTCAGGAAAAATTACTACTCAGTGCCAAACAGCGTTGAAAAAGAACACGCACTGTCCATGAAAAAAGCACTGTAGCAAGCTTCACAAATTCTAGTTAAGCTTTAGTACCGACAACAAGCTTGAGTAATCGTCGGTCCAATCAATCGTTGGTCCATCAGCCATTAAAATGTTTGACCCAAATGACTTTATCGTTGGTTGAGCTAAGTATTTCTTATTATTAGTAAATACTACCCACTCAGTGGTGTGAATATTTGCATCTTCAGACTCTGCTTTAAAATAAACCGCCGTCATATTTAGTTGCTTGGCAATGCTTCGCATCACCGGCTTTAAGTTTAGGTAACTATTTGAAATGTGGAATGCCATTGAACCGTCCGTTTTAAGGTGATGTTGATAAAGGTTAATGGCTTCTTTAGTAAGTAGATGAACCGGAATAGCGTCGCTAGAAAAAGCGTCAACTACGAGCATATCAAACTGTTGACTACCTTCAGTATTCATCTCTTGTTCTAACATCACTCTAGCATCACCTAACCTAATATCTATTTGGGCTCGAGAACGCTTTAGATAATCAAAATAGTTATTGGCCACCAACGCCACGTCTGGGTTCAATTCATAAAATATATAGTTGTCATTAGGTTGGCCGTAATGCGCTAAAGCACCCACGCCAAGGCCAATTAGTCCTACTTTTCGTGATGCTTGCTGTGTCGGCACTTGCAAAGTAAGACCAATGCCAGAGTCTGGGCGATAGTAACTCAAAGGCTCTAAATCAATACTTGAATCAGCGAGTGTTGACTCATTTAATGTTGGCAAACGTTGAGCCCCATGTGCGGTATAACCATCTACAAGTCGGCGTTCAGGTGGAGAAATGTTGAGTAAATCTTTTACTGCCAAGGAGCCATAGAAGTTACGACTTTCATATACGTTAAATTGATTAAACTGGGAGTTTAAAAAGTTAAAAAAGAAACCGAAAACTACGAATCCAACCACACTAGTTAATGCAATTTTGACGTTCGAGTTAGACGGTTTAGGTGTGGCATTAACCAGTAATTTGTCTGCTGATTTTTCGTGGCTGTAGATGGATAGGGGTAATAAGGCGTAAACGGCCATAAAACCAATAACATATTCATAATATTGAGTAAAAAACTGAGTTGCAAAAAACGAAGCAAACAAACTTCCGGTAGCGCCTCCAGCTGAAAGTAATAGGTAAAACAGAGTAAGGTGCTTGGTATCAGGCTTTGTTTTAACTAATTCCCCGTGACAAACCATAGTGGCAATAAACATGGTTAATAAATAAAGCGATATTTGTGAAATAGCACTGAAGTGTGTGCCTATATAAAACAGCAACAATGCAATAACGGAGCTAACAATAAAGGCTGCTAGCCAATACCATCGGGCGTAAATCTTTTCATTATGGAAGGTCAAAATAAAAGTGACTAAGTAAACTGCAAGAGGGGTTATCCACAAAAACGGAATCGGTGGAATGTTTTGGGTCATTTTGCTGGTGGTAGCAATAAGTAAAACAACACCAGCTGCGGACAGTAAAAACCAGCTAAGCATTCTCAAAAAGCTTGGTAACGCCTCAATGGCATTTTCACTTGGTTTACTAGATACGTTCTCTGGTGCTAACTTTAAAGCGGTATAAATACTTAAGCCAATGGTCGCGGAAAAAAACAGGTAAACAGCCGACCAGTAAAAGGTTTGGTTATTAAGCGTTAGTTGGTGCTCAATAATAAAAGGGTAACTAAATAACGCCAAAAGCGCCGCGATGTTTGAAACAGAATACAAGCGGTAGGCTTTAGACTTTAATGAGGTTTGTCCTAACCAATGCTGAATCAGAGGGGCTGTTGTAGATAAAACAAAATACGGAATGCCAATGGTATAAAACAATAGTTTGAACACGTCCCAAAACGGGGACTGCACATCAACAAACACAGAATTAGACCAATCATTGGAAACGGGCATTAAGGTTGCTGCGATCAAAACAATAACGGCATGGAATTTGGCTTGAAAGCTGGTGTTTTTAAGCTTACTCAAAATAAACGAGTAGAGGTACCCAGCTAATAACATTGTTTGAAAAAACAATAAACAAGCCGTCCACACGGCGCTGCCCCCACCTAAATTAGGCAATATCAACTTTGCGTAAATAGGTTGAATAGAAAAGAGTAAAAAAGAGCTGAGAAAAATGGTTAAAACAAATGACGCTTTCAATGTATTACTCACTGTTGGAACTCTGGAAAGTGAGCATGATACACGGCTTTGAGCGTAGGTGAAATTAGAGTCAGAAAAAACGCCGTTTAAGGTGAATCAGCGCCTTACTTTTAATCGGAATTCCGCTATAATACGCGGCTAAAATTTTATTCTCTTTTTCAATCCATATTTAATACAGGTAATTTGCATGTCTGCGCAACAACAGCAAGTCGACATTCGACGCACATTCGCGATCATCTCGCACCCGGATGCCGGTAAAACAACGATCACCGAAAAGGTATTGTTGTTCGGACAACATCTTCAAACAGCAGGTACTGTTAAAGGTCGTGGTTCAAACCAGCATGCAAAGTCTGACTGGATGGAAATGGAAAAAGACCGTGGTATTTCAATCACGACGTCAGTAATGCAGTTTCCATATAATGATTGTTTGGTAAACCTGTTAGACACGCCAGGACACGAAGACTTCTCGGAAGATACTTACCGCACATTAACGGCGGTTGATTCATGCTTAATGGTTATCGACACCGCGAAAGGTGTTGAAGATAGAACTCGTAAGTTAATGGAAGTTACTCGTCTTCGTGATACGCCAATCATCACTTTTATGAACAAATTAGACCGTGACATTCGTGATCCAATGGAAGTTATGGACGAAGTTGAGTCGGAACTTAAAATAGCCTGTTCACCTATTACTTGGCCAATCGGCTGCGGAAAGTTATTTAAAGGTGTGTATCACATCCTTCGTGACGAAATTATTTTGTATGCCACAGGTCAAGGCCATACCATTCAAGAAGTTCGTACCATTAAAGGCATTGATAACCCTGAGGTTGACGTAGCGGTGGGTGAAGACTTAGCCGAGCAATTACGTGAAGAGTTAGAACTTGTTGTTGGTGCGTCACACGAATTTGATCGCGAATTATTTTTAGCGGGCGAGCTAACGCCGGTTTTCTTTGGTACAGCACTTGGTAACTTTGGTGTTGATCATATGCTAGACGGTTTAACGGAATGGGCTCCAACGCCTATGCCTCGTGAAACCAATGAACGAGCTGTTTCAGCAGATGAAGAGGGTTTCAGTGGTTTTGTATTTAAAATCCAAGCCAATATGGACCCTAAACATCGTGACAGAGTTGCGTTTATGCGAATCGTATCGGGTAAATATGAAAAAGGCATGAAAATGAAGCACGTTCGTCTTGGCAAAGATGTTCGAATTTCTGACGCACTGACCTTTGTAGCCGGTGACCGTGCGCAAGTTGAAGAAGCATGGCCGGGTGACATCATAGGTTTGCATAACCACGGCACCATCAAAATTGGTGATACCTTTACTCACGGCGAATCATTTAAGTTCAGCGGCATTCCGAACTTCGCGCCTGAATTATTCCGTCGTATTCGTCTTAAAGATCCTTTGAAGCAAAAGCAATTATTAAAAGGCCTTATTCAATTATCAGAAGAAGGTGCCGTACAGGTATTCCGTCCACTAGAAAACAACGACTTGATTGTAGGCGCGGTAGGTGTTCTTCAGTTTGATGTTGTTGTTCAACGCCTTAAGTCTGAATACAACGTTGAAGCGATATATGAAAACGTGAATGTTGCAACAGCACGCTGGATTGAATGTGATGATGAGAAAAAGCTCGACGAATTTCGACGCAAATGCGCCTCAAACCTTGCCCTCGATGGCGGCGATAGCTTGTCGTACATTGCTCCAACAAGAGTAAACCTAAATTTATCGATGGAACGTTACCCAGACGTACGTTTCCTTGAAACTCGTGAACACTAATTAGGCATAAAAGAAAATGAATGTATTTCAGTTAGTTCAAGACAGATTTAAACAAGCGTTAAGTAACATTGAAGGCGCAGAAGGCGCGCCAGCGCCATTAGCTCGTAGCACCCGACCAGAGTTTGGTGAATATCAGTTTAACGGCGCGATGGCATTAGCAAAAATATTAAAGAAAAAGCCGCGCGACATTGCCGAAATGATCGTTGAACAAGCCAATTTAGATGACATGGCTGAAAGCCTTGAAATTGCAGGCCCTGGTTTTATTAACGTAAAACTTCGTCCAGAATGGCTAGCAAAGCAAGTGGAAACGGCCTTGGCTGATCCACGTTTAGCCATCGAAAAAGAGTTGGCTAAAAAAGTGGTTGTTGATTTGTCATCGCCTAACTTAGCGAAAGAAATGCACGTAGGCCATTTACGCTCAACCATTATTGGTGATGCGGTTGCGCGTGTTATTGAATTTTTAGGTCACGATGTTATTCGTCAAAATCACATGGGTGATTGGGGCACACAATTTGGTATGTTGATAGCGCATTTACAAGACAAGTTGCAAGCGTCAGAAGTCGCAACAACGGCACTGTCAGACTTAGAAGACTTTTACCGCGAAGCAAAAATTCGTTTTGATGATGAAGAGGGTTTTGCTGACCGAGCTCGTGAATATGTTGTTAAGCTGCAAGGTGGCGACGCTGAGTGTAAAGCGTTGTGGCAGCAGTTTATCGAAGTGTCTATTCAGCACTCAGAAGAAGTATACGAGAAGCTAAACGTTAATCTTACTAATGATGACATTATGGGTGAAAGTGCATACAACCCAATGTTACCAGGCGTGGTTGCGGACTTAAAAGACCAGGGAATTGTGGTTGAAGACCAAGGTGCGCAAGTGGTATTTATTGAAGAGTTGGCGAACAAAGACGGTGAACCTTCGGTATTTATCGTTGAAAAGTCTGGTGGCGGTTTCTTATATTCAACCACTGATTTAGCAGCTATGAAATATCGCTCATTTGATTTAGATGCTGACCGAATCATTATCTTCACCGATGCTCGTCAGGCTTATCACTTTAAGCAAGCTGAAATTGTAGGCCGTAAAGGCGGACTATTACGTGAAGAAACCACTTATGAACATGGCCCATTTGGGATGATGTTAGGTAAAGATGGCAAACCATTTAAAACACGTACTGGCGGCACGGTTAAGTTATCTGATTTATTAGATGAAGCGGTTGAGCGAGCTGGTAAGTTATTAGCAGAACGCAATAGCGATTTAACAGCAGATGAGCAACAAGAAATTGCTCGTAAAGTAGGTATCGGTGCCATTAAGTATGCTGATCTTAGTAAAAACCGTACAACGGATTACATCTTCGATTGGGACACCATGTTGAGCTTTGAAGGCGATACGGCCCCTTACTTACAATATGCTTTTGCGCGTATTCAAAGTATTTTCCGTAAAGCGGGTATTAATACTAAAGATTTTGCCGCGGACGTTGTGATCACAGAAACTCAAGAAAAAGCATTAGCGATGAAGTTATTGCAGTTTGTTGAAGTGATGAACGCCGTAAGTCAAAACCTAACTCCACATGTGTTATGTACTTACCTTTATGAGCTAGCAAGCTTGTTCATGACTTTCTACGAAGCTTGTCCGATGTTAAAAGAGGGCGTTCCTGAAGAAACGAAACAAAGCCGTTTAGCTTTGAGTTTGTTGGTGTCTCGCACAATGAAACAAGGTCTAGATTTATTAGGCATAGAGACAATGGAAAAAATGTAAATTTGCATTTTGCTTGTCATTTTCACTTGTGATTTGACGGGATTTAGAAAGTGAAAGTGAAAGCGAAAACGAAAACGGAGCCAAGTGCTCCGTTTTTTTATGGGGGATTTTCAGGATGTTTAGCTTAGTTTTTTGCGTTGACGTTATTTTGAGCAAATGTAACAATCAAAAGACAAAAAGTTTGTCGCTTTGAAGTAGGGCAACTATTTACAAATTAAAGGATTAATATGAATTCCGCGCTTCTAAAGACCATTCTTAAATACCTCAAGTTCTCTATAGCTATAATCATTTGTAGTTATGTTCTGCTGCGTGGCTTTGCGCTTTATCAGTATCAACCAATATCATTCGACGGAGACTACTTCTCTTTTAATGACAAAGAAGTAGGGTATAAGTGTACTGGTAATGGCGAACACGTGGTGTTTTTTGAATCGGGATTTGGTGCTGACTCAGAAGAATCTTGGGAACCTATTATAAACGCCTTGCCTGAACATGTTACTGCTTGTTATTACGACCGATTAGGTCACGGTGGCAGTGATGACGTCCCTACTGATTTTACAACGGATCAGAAGTCTCAATTACAAGAGTCCCTGATTAAACATATCGCCGGTGAACGACCTGTCATACTCGTGGCCAAGTCTTACGGTGGCATTATTTCACGACGGACGTTAGGGCGGGCAAATTTACTGGAACCAGCTCACGCTTCAACGCCTCACACGGGCCAGTTTCAACCGGAACAATCCAAAAATTTAGACTCAGGCCTGTCAAACATTAACTTTTTAGCCGTTATCTTTTTAGATTCTGCTCATGAAAATCAACATACAATCTTACGTGGTAAATTTGAGCCGATCTCGGACTTTGTTAAAAATGCGCAATACGTAAATGCAGCTCTGGGCTTAACCGCTATTAAAAACATCTTTAAAGA
>JAOHFM010000041.1 GCA_028098005.1 Psychrosphaera sp. | reverse complement strand
ATTGCAAATGAGCAGTGGGAAAAGCGTTCAAATCAGCGTTTATTATCAGCGATTAAAACATTAGATGAGCGTAGCCAAGACATTTTGCACAGCCGTTGGTTAGATGACAATAACAAAACTACATTGCAAGAGCTTGCCGACAAGTACTCTGTTTCAGCAGAACGTGTACGTCAGCTAGAAAAGAATGCAATGAAAAAGATTCAAGGTTTGTTAGCTGCATAAATCCTTTAAAAAGGGCTTATCCTCGCTAAAAACTAACGTATAATTAAACCAGCTTCGGCTGGTTTTTTTGTTTTTGGATTTGCTAAATTAAAGAGGTTTGGAATGATTGGTAATATAAAGAAAATGCGTTCAACGTTATCGGATAATAAGGTGACGTATTCCTTACCTGTTGGAAGTGAAGAAGTTGATTTGTCCGCTCGAATTGGTACCCAGCTAACGCTTACCCATACAGGCAATATCAATTGTTCTAATTGTGGTAAAAAAACCAAAAAGAGCTTCTCTCAAGGGTTTTGTTTTCCTTGCATGAGAAAGTTAGCCGCTTGTGACATGTGCATTATGAAACCAGAAACTTGCCACCATGCTGAAGGTACGTGCAGAGAGCCGCAATGGGGCGAAGACAATTGTATGATCCCGCATTATGTTTACCTTTCAAATACATCTGGCCTAAAAGTGGGTATTACTCGACATACTCAAATCCCAACACGATGGATAGACCAAGGTGCGACGCAAGCATTGCCTATTTTTAAAGTTAAAACTCGTTTGCTTTCGGGCTTAGTTGAAGTGGCCTTAGCTGACTTTATTGCCGACAAAACCAATTGGCGAGCAATGTTGAAGGGCGACAATGTGGAAATGGATTTAAAGCAAAGAGCGGCTGAGTTAATCCCACAAATTGATGCACGACTTGACGAGATTCGACTTAACTACGGCGCTGATGCCGTTGAGCTTCTAGATGAAAATATTGTAGATATTGAGTTTCCAGTGACGCAATATCCTGAAAAAATTAAATCTCACAATTTTGACAAAGAGCCGGTAGTAACCGGAATATTAGAGGGCATCAAAGGCCAGTATCTAATTTTTGATACGGGTGTGATAAATGTCAGAAAATTCACATCTTATGAAGTTGAGGTTGTGTAGTTCGCATTGTTTGCAGCCTTTAGCTTAGATACTAGAACCAGCTATTCAGTAACCGTTGGTTCTAGTGTTTGATAATCAGGTCGCTGTCCTGCAAACTGAATAACAGGCGAGGTAGGAAGCAAACTTGAAAGTGGCACTAATTCAATGCCTGCCGCTTCTAATTCACCTATTTGTTCTTGTAACACCTCATAGGTCTCATCGTAAGGGTGACCAATACCAATCGCCATACCATAGTTTTTTGCAATGTTAATCAGTCGTTTAAACTGTTTACGGATCTGCTTTTTATCACGATGATGATCTAAAAATATGTTTCTATGCAAAGCATTAACGCCCCACTCAGAGGCTACTGACTCTATCTTGCTATGTTTGGTTGTTTTGCTATCAAGGAAGAACATATTATGTTGTTGTAGTAACTCCATGGTCCAGGCCATAGGTTGTTCCATTTGTGTTAACAAGCTGCCCATATGGTTGTTAACACCAACGGCATAAGGAATGTCTTCAAGAGCTGAAATTAACGTTCTTTGATATTGTTGTTTTGTCATGTCTGTCAGCAACGCACCAGGACCTAATAGTCGGTTATTCTGACGTGCTTGCATAGGTAAGTGAATAATCACATCGCGTTTATTTTTTGCCGCTAATTTTGCATATTCTGAGCCAAGCGGGGTGTGCGGAAGCACTGCGAACGTTAAAGCCGCATTTAAGTTGAGAAGTTGTCGGTCTGACTTTTTGTAACCTATGTCATCGATAACGATGGCCACTTTACCGGCAAAAACATGAGGCACAAATAAGCTGAGAGCCAAGGCAATAAAGCCAATCCATTTTATTTTTAAGCGCACGTTTATAATCTATTTTTTAATAATTTTTATATTTGATTACATTAAGCCACTTCAGTTATCTCTGAATAATGGCTTGATTGAATTTTAAGCAATTCTTGTAGTTATGTGGTGATTATAACGAACTGATCAGTAATGTCACCTTTATCGACAATGACAATTTATTTACTGTAGTTATTTGCACCAGCGAGCAGGATCAACGGTTTTACCTTTGTAGCGTATTTCAAAGTAAAGACCGGGTGAAGTTTTACCACCGCTTTGACCTAACAGTGCAACCGGTTCGCCTTTTTCTACAAAGTCACCAGTCTGTTTCAGCAACGCTTGGTTATGGCCATATAAGCTCATATAACCTTTACCGTGGTCGATAACCGTGACCCAGCCAAAGCCTTTTAACCAATCTGTATATAAAATAATACCGTCGGCAATCGCATTAACGGGTTTACCTAAGTTGCCATCTATCATCACGCCTTTCCAGCGCATAGAACCTTGACGTCTTTGGCCAAATCGTTTTGAAATACGCCCTTTAGCAGGCCAAGACAGTTTTTTCTTTAGTTTGAATAAGCCTGCTAAATCTTCAGGTCGAGGCACTGCATTTTGTTGGGCTTTTTCTATGGCTAACGCCAGTCGTTGTTGATCCGACTGCAGTTGTTCTAATTTATTAGCGTCGGTGGCAATTCGTTTATTTAATTTAGCGAGTGCATTTTTTCTGTCATTTTGGCGACTTACCAATTGTGAGCGTTCTTGTTTTTGCTGTTCCTTTACTTCAAATAACTGCTGTTTTTTCTCAGCCAAATCAACGGCAATTTCATTGAGTCTCGACAAGGTGTATTCAATTTCGTCAAGTTGCTCGATGCGCGCGCCATTAAGTTTTCGGTAGTAGGTGATCAAGCGTTCAAGTTGAGCAGGGTCATTTTGATTAAGTAAAAGTTTGGTGTAGTCGTGCTTTCCGTTTAAGTAAGCAATACGTACCATTTCACTAAGAATTTCCTGCTGCTGCTTTTGCTGTTCTTTTAATTTGTTTTGTTCTTGTGTGAGCTTTTTTACTTTTTCATTAAGCCCATCAAGCTGGTTTTGAGTTTGCTTTAGCGCAATAACGAGTTCAGAAACCTTAAGTTCCGCTCTTTTAAAGGTATCTTCAAGAGAGGATTTTTCATCCATTTTTTCTTCTAGAGCAAGTGCTTGTTGGCGAATTTGCTCTTTAATAGCCGCTAGCTGTTTGTTCGACTTCTCAAGTTGAGTAGCGTGAACCGACGTGGCATTGAAACATATAAGTCCAATAGCCACGCCTAATAAAATACGCACAAGTCCTTGTGTCATCATTTTAGTTTACCAACATTAACGGTTTGCCCGTCATTTCTTCGGGTTGTTCCATTCCAATTAAGTTTAAAATGGTTGGTGCAACATCACTGAGTTTGCCATCTTTAACTGGCGTTGCGTTTCGGCCTACATAAATAAAAGGAACTGGCTCACTTGTATGAGCTGTATGTGCTTGCCCGGTTTTTGTATCACTCATTTGCTCAGCGTTACCGTGATCTGCAGTGATAAGACACTCACCGCCCACTTCTCGCAATGCGTCAACAACACGTCCAACACAATGATCAACCGCTTCACAGGCTTTTACCGCCGCTTCAAAAACGCCAGTATGACCAACCATGTCGCCATTAGGGTAGTTCACAACGATGAAGTCGTAATCTTGAGATTTAATAGCTTCAACAAGTTTATCTGTCAGTAGTTCAGAGTTCATCTCTGGCTGTAAATCGTAAGTAGCAACTTGTGGCGAAGGAATCAATTCGCGTTTTTCACCATCAAACAAGTCTTCACGGCCACCAGAGAAGAAAAACGTTACGTGTGCATATTTTTCGGTTTCAGAAATTCGTAATTGCGTTTTATTGTGTTTCTCTAACCATTCGCCTAACACATTATTGAGGGTTGCAGGCGGAAATGCGGATACCGTTTTAATATCTGCAGCGTATTCAGTTAACATCACAAATTCAGACAATGCTGGTACCGACTTTCGTTCAAAACCGTCAAAATCAGATTCAACAAAACTACGAGTTATTTCGCGCGCTCGGTCTGCCCTAAAGTTCATAAAAATAAGCGTGTCGTTGTCTTCCACTTTTGCTGGCGTACCAATGACAGTGGCTTTAACAAACTCATCATTTTCATCACGAGCATACGCATTTTCTAACCCTTCTACGCCAGATGTGGCTGTAAATTCAGCGGCACCTAACGTTAACATGTCATATGCGGCTTCAACTCGGTCCCAACGATTATCTCTGTCCATGGCATAGTAACGACCAATTAGTGACGCAACTTTACCAGACTGAGTTTCTTTAAAATGAGATTCCAGTGTTTCAATAGAAGCTTTTGCACTGCGAGGTGGCGTATCACGACCATCAAGGAATGCGTGAACATATACTTTTTTAGCACCGCGTTGTTCTGCAAGTTTTACCATGGCTAAAATATGATCTTCATGGCTGTGAACACCGCCAGGTGATAATAAGCCCATAATATGAACCGCACCGTCTTTTGCTAGTGCGTCATCAACAGACTTGACCAAGGTTGGGTTTTTGAAAAAGTCACCATCATCAATAGCTTTGCTAATACGAGTAAAGTCTTTGTAAACAATTCGGCCTGCGCCTAAGTTTACGTGGCCAACTTCAGAGTTGCCCATTTGTCCGTCTGGTAAACCTACGTCCATGCCGCTACCTGAAATAAGCGTACTTGGGCACTCGTTCCAAAGTTGGTCTAAAACGGGTGTTTTAGCGTGTGCAATGGCGTTATTCGACGTTTCTTCTCTATGGCCCCAGCCATCTAAAATGCAGAGTACAAATGGTTTTTTATCAGACATAACTTACTCATCAGATTGGATAAATTTTAGATTGATTATTCTAACGTCAAATGCGCATGAAAGTCACAAAAATTTAGCTTTTGGACTCTTTCTTATATGTAGGTATAATCGCGCGACTTTAGTTGTAAAAATGGATTAAAAATAAATGGCGCAATTTATCGAGTTTTTAGGAAACCACGTATACATGACGGCTGCGTGGGCAATCTTATTTGTATTATTAGTATCGAGCTATGTTTCTGGCGCGATGTCTAAAGTAAAAACGGTTAATTCACACGAAATGACGATGTTGGTTAACCGCCAAAATGCGGTAGTTTTAGATATTCGTAAAACTGCAGAATTTAATAAAGGCCATATTACTGACGCAGTAAACTTGCCGATGGAAAAAATCACCAAAGAGCAGTTTGGTTCACTTGAAAAAAATAAGTCGAACCCAATAGTAGTAGTATGTAATGCAGGTATTTCTGCTAAAACAGCGGCCAATGCATTAGTGAAGTCTGGTTTTGAGCAAGTGACTGTTTTACAGGGCGGCATGCAAACTTGGACAAGCGCGAACTTACCAGTAATTAAAAGCAAATAAGTCGATAAAGGTTTACGATGAAACAAGTTGATATTTACACCAAGGCTTATTGCCCATTTTGCGTTAGAGCAAAGTCACTTTTAGATTCTAAAAACGTGACATACAACGAAATTAAGATTGACCAACAACCAGAGCTTAGAGCGCCTATGATTGAGCGTGCTTCTGGTAGACACACGGTGCCACAAATTTTTATTGGTGATGTGCACGTTGGCGGTTGTGACGAGCTTTTTGCATTAGAGTCACAAAACAAATTAGCAGCGTTGCTTTAATTAACTTTTTATTCAGTTAAATTGTTTAAAAGTTAAATTGATTCAAAGTAGCGTTAATCGTATTAAAAACAATAATTATAATTTTCAGGAATATTTATGACAGACCAAACTACAGCGGCTCAAGAAGAGCAAGGCGCACCACAATTCTCAATTCAACGTATCTTCTTAAAAGATCTTTCTTTTGAAGCGCCAAATGCACCAACTATTTTCACTAAAGAGTGGAAGCCTGAAGTTAAACTTGATCTTGATAACAAGAGCACACAAATTGAACCTGGCGTATTTGAAGTTGTATTGTCAGTTACAGTAACGGCAACCGTTGAAGAGCAAACTGCATTTTTATGTGAAGTTCAACAAGCGGGTATTTTTGTTTTAGGCAACATGCCTGAGCAACAAATGGCTCACATTCTTGGTGCGTTCTGTCCAAATACGTTGTTCCCATATGCACGTGAAGCTGTATCTAACTTAGTAAACCGTGGCACGTTCCCAGCATTAAACCTAGCGCCTGTTAACTTTGACATGTTATTTGCTCAATACATGGAGCAAGCACAGAAGCAGGCGCAACAACAGGCTGCTGAAGGCCAAGCATTAGATTCTTAATCTATGACTATTGCTAAAAAGTTTAAAATTGCAGTATTAGGCGCAGGCTCATACGGGACTGCGCTGGCGTTTTGTTTTGCCCGCAATGGCCACGAAGTCATTATGTGGGGACGCGATAAAAAACAAGTCGCAGATATGCAATCATCAAGAGAAAACGCTAAGTACCTTCCTGGCGCTACATTCCCAGAAAGTTTGCACGTTACTGATGATTTAGAATACGCCGTGACTCAAGCAGAAATCCACTTAGTGGTTGTGCCGAGTCATGTGTTTTCCGATTTGCTAGTGCAAATGAAGCCAATGCTGCTTTCTAATGCGAAGGTATGTTGGGCGACAAAAGGATTAGATCCTGAGTCGGGTCGTTTGCTGCAAGATGTTGCAAAGGATGTACTTGGTACACAGCCTTCATACGCTGTATTGTCAGGTCCTACTTTTGCCAAAGAAATGGTGAAAGGTTTACCAACCGCTATTTCTTGTTCTTCAGAAGATGATGATTTTGCTCAGTTACTATGTGACTTATTGCATTGTGAGAGAAAGTTTCGTGTTTATAAAAACAAAGACTTTACGGCAGTTCAGTTAGGTGGCGCGGTTAAGAACGTAATTGCTATTGGGGCCGGTATGGCCGATGGTATTGGTTATGGTGCGAATGCCCGAACCGCATTAATAACTCGTGGTTTAGCGGAAATGATGCGACTTGCTTCGGCACTAGGTGCAGATCCTCAATCTCTAATGGGCATGGCGGGTTTAGGCGACTTAGTATTAACTTGTACTGATAACCAATCCCGTAATCGACGCTTTGGTTTGGCATTAGGTCAGGGCAAATCCGTTGACGAAGCGATGACTGAAATTGGTCAAGTGGTAGAAGGTTACCGCAACACTAAAGAAGTTCATATGTTGTCTCAAAGAGCCGGAGTTGAAATGCCAATTACAGAGCAAATCTTCCAAGTGCTTTATCAAAATAAGCCGGCAGAACATGCGGCAATGGCGTTATTAGCTCGCGATCCTAAAAGCGAATAACGTTAATCAGCGCTATAAATCAGGTCGAATACTTATTGGCTGGCATTGCAAAGTTAAACGTGCATTTGCCGGCCTTCTTTTGCAAAAAAGAAACTAAAGGGCAAACGATCGGCAAATAATCGAGTGTTCAGAAAATCCAATAACTCATCGCTGCTCGATGGGTCTAAACAAGACATACATAACATTTTTACTTCTGCTGCATTGGCCAACTCTATGGCATCACCTAAACAACTATGACCCATACCCACATGATTGGTCATGTCGGCATTCATATATCGCGCGTCGTGTATTAATAAATCTGCATACTGGCAAAATAAACACCATTCTTCAAAGCTATGATGATTGTGCTGGGGTGGAGCAAACAGTTCATTGTTGTTACAAATAACCACGGTTTTACCATCACAGTTTATTTTGTAAGCGGAGCCGCCGCCAGGATGATTTACCTTCATGGCTTGCACTGCAAAATCACCTATTTGAACCGGCTCTGGTAAATTGAATTTGGTTTTTTTGATGGTAATGGTTGATGGTAAAAGATGAAATTTATCAACGGTGTAGGTTTTGTTTATTTGATCTAGTATAGCGATGTCATGATCTTCATTGGTATTAGCGGGATAAATCATTATTTGCTGTTGAGGCTTTTTAATAGGATCAAAAAGAGGAAAGCCTTGTATGTGGTCCCAATGATGTTGGCTGAGCAATAAGTGAATAGGATCTTTATAGTTTTCAAATTCATGACTGGCGAATCTAAGCCCTGAACCTGCGTTAACTAGTAGTTTTTGACCATCTTTGCTGGTTAATAAAATACAATGTGTATTACCACCAAACCTTTGAGTCTCAGGCCCGGGTGTCGGTATTTGAGCCCGCGCACCGTAAAAGGTGATTTTCATTTACTTTCCTATTTACCTTTAGCACTAAGCATAAGTAGTTAGCTTCATTACTTACTATCAGTACTTAGCGTCACTAATTACCGTCTGTGTTCGTCATTGCTTAAAAAACACGCTAAACAAACATTAACACACAAATATGAAAAGGAAAGTGGGCAATAAAAAAGCCAGTTACCAATGGCAACTGACTTCATTTAGAGTTTATGGCTCTGTAACTCGTTTAAACTTATCTAAAGAATAAACTAGCTTCAGAGCAGACTTAGCTACAGTATAAACTTACTTAAGTCTTCGTCTTCAATTACTTCGTCTAAGTTGTCTTTAACAAAGTTAGCGTCAATGACAAATGACTCGCCCGCACGGTCTGAAGCATTATAAGAAATTTCTTCAATCAAATGCTCTAAAACAGTATGAAGTCTTCGTGCACCAATGTTTTCGTTTTTCTCATTAACTCTAAAGGCCGCTTGAGCGATTTGTTTAATGCCGTCTTCGCTGAAAGTTACCGTTACGCCTTCTGTCGCAAGTAACGCTCTGTATTGTTCTGTTAATGACGCATTTGGCTCAGTTAAGATACGTTCAAAGTCTTCAGGTGTTAATGCATTTAACTCAACACGAATTGGCAATCGGCCCTGCAGCTCAGGAATTAGATCGGAAGGTTTGCTCATTTGGAACGCACCAGACGCAATAAACAACATATGGTCTGTTTTAACCATGCCGTATTTTGTGGTGACGGTACTACCTTCAACTAATGGCAGTAAGTCGCGTTGTACGCCTTCACGAGAAACATCCGCACTATTGGCGCCTTCGCGCTTACAAATTTTGTCGATTTCATCAATAAAGACAATGCCGTTTTGTTCAACAGCTTCAATCGCCATTTCTTTTAAATCGTCATTGTTAATTAACTTAGCCGCTTCTTCATCAAGCAACATTTTGAAAGCTGCCGCAACTTTAAGTTTGCGAGGCTTAGTTTTATCGCCTGAAAGATTTTGGAACATGCCCTGCAATTGAGACGTCATTTCTTCCATGCCAGGAGGTGCCATAATTTCTACGCCAATCTCTTTTTGGGCAATGTCGATTTCAATTTCTTTATCGTCTAATTCGCCTTGGCGAAAACGCTTGCGCAGTACTTGGCGAGCTGAGCTTTCTGGTTGATCAGACTCTACAACTTGACCAAAGGTGTCGCGAGCTGGCGGTAATAACGCGTCTAAAATACGCTCTTCAGCGGCTTCTTCCGCTTTATGCTTATTTTTTTCGATAGCAACTTCGCGCGTTAACTTAACAGATATTTCAGTAAGATCGCGGATGATAGACTCTACTTCTTTACCAACATAACCCACTTCTGTGAATTTAGTGGCCTCTACTTTTATGAACGGCGCGTTTGCTAGTTTTGCTAAACGACGGGCAATTTCAGTTTTACCAACACCCGTTGGACCAATCATAAGTATGTTTTTAGGTGTAACTTCCGCACGAAGTGTCGGTTCTAGTTGCATTCGGCGCCAGCGGTTACGTAGTGCAATGGCTACTGCTTTTTTAGCATTGTCTTGACCAACAATATGTTGATCTAATTCATGAACAATTTCTCTAGGGGTCATTGATGACATGGAATAACCTTAATTCTTATATGTTGCTATTGTTACAATTCTTCAATAGTTAAATTTGTATTGGTGTACACACAAATAGAACCGGCAATGTTTAAGCTTTTTTCAACAATGTCTTTTGCGCCTAATTCGGTGTTTTCTAACAACGCCGTTGCAGCCGCTTGTGCAAATGGGCCACCAGAGCCAATTGCGATAAGATCATTTTCAGGCTGAATAACATCACCGTTACCTGAAATAATCAGAGACGCTGTTTCATCAGCTACGGCTAATAAGGCTTCTAGCTTTCTTAGCATTTTGTCGGTACGCCAGTCTTTAGCTAACTCAACAGCCGCTTTAGTTAAATGACCTTGGTGCATTTCCAATTTAGCTTCAAATTTTTCAAACAAAGTGAATGCATCGGCGGTGCCGCCTGCAAAACCTGCAATTACTTTGCCTTTGTATAAACGGCGAACCTTAACTGCGTTGCCTTTCATTACGGTATTGCCAAGTGACACTTGTCCGTCACCACCAAGTACAACTTCTTTTCCACGTCGTACAGATACAATTGTGGTCATGAATAATCACTCCAGATTTTTTTTGATTAAGTCTAGCTTATGTAGGGCTTTTTATGGGGAATTCAAGAGGAGGCGCTAAAAGCTTAACGCCACAACCAAATTTGACAGCCTGTAATGTCATTTCGCTTAAGAATATGACGCGTTTTTTCAGCATCGCGCTTGCGCTCAAACGGGCCTAAAACAACTTTATACCACATGCCTGAAGTGCCTTTTGAAGGGATAACTTGCGACTCAAAACCGGCAAAAGCGATACGAGCTTTAAAACCTTCAGCGTCTGATTGACTGCGGAAACTAGCACACTGCATTTTGTATGGGCCGCGATCTTTAAGCTCTTCAGATTCTACTTCAACGTTCTTGTTTTCAAGCTCTTCTATAAATGACCACTCTTCATCTTCAGGAGGTGGCGGTAAAGGCTTTGATTTTTTTACGGCTTTTTTATGAACAGTAGGAGTTTGGTCCTGAAAGTCATTGGAATCGTCTTTAATAAACAACAAACCACCAACAAATGCAGCAATTAAGCCTGCAACTATCAACATTTTAACAACTGGAAATGGGCGACCTTTAGGTGCTTCTTGTTTTGGGGCTTTTTTTCTTTTTTTCTGACTAACGTAATCTTTGTTTTTCATGGGGCAGAGAGCCTTAATACTTTAACTTAAATCAATTGGGTCAACATCGACCGACCACCGGATTCTATTATCCTTTTGAATGGTATCCAAGTTTTCTAACAACCAATTAACTAATTTGTGCAAATAAGGACGAGATTGGCTTTGAATCGTTAACATATGTCGAAACTTGCCCGCTTTTCTGGTCATTGGGGCCGGAGTTGGACCTAACATTAACAGGCCTTCGTAATCATGCAAGTAATTAGACAAGTTGCTTAACCACTCAAGCCCTAAGTTGGGCACTGTGGTTTCCGCTCTAATTACAATATGATGGGAGTATGGCGGCAAATTCAGCATTTTACGCTCACTTAGCGCAAACTTGGCGAAATCTTTATATTCGTTGTTCACTAAGTCTTGGATAACGGGATGTTCTGGAAACTTAGTTTGCAGCCATACTTGTCCTTTGACTGAACCACGACCAGCGCGACCGGCAACCTGAACCACCAATTGTGAGAGTTTTTCAGCCGCTCTAAAGTCACTGCTAAATAGCGCGCCATCAACATCAACAATGCCCACTAAGCTAACATTTGGAAAGTGATGGCCTTTGGCAATCATTTGGGTGCCAACTATGATCATTGGTTTGCCCGAGTTAATTTGGTTTAACTTATTATCAAACTCACCTTTTTTACTGGTGCTGTCTCTATCTAAACGAACAACGTCGACATTTGGGAATAATGTCGCTAAATTTGATTCTATCTGTTCCGTTCCTACGCCAACAGGCGTCATTCTAGTTGAACCACAGCCTAAGCATTGATGTAACGTTGGGTGCTGGAAACCACAATGATGACAAATAAGTAGATTGCTGCCTTTATGATAGGTGGTAAAGCTACTGCAACGAGAACACTCAGTAAGCCAGTGGCATTCTTCGCACATTAATACTGGAGCAAAACCACGACGATTAATAAACAACATGACTTGCTGGCCGTTATTAATTTGTTTAGCCATTTCATCAATTAATGGCTGACCTAATGACGCTTGGCTTTGGCATCGGTTCAGGTCGAGCAAATGAGTGGTGGGTAGTTGACTATTACCCGCACGTCTTTGTAACTGAAGGTAGCTAAATTTACCTTGCTCAACATTATATAAACTTTCAAGACTTGGTGTGGCCGAGCCTAATACAACGGGAATACCGGCTTGATGGGCTCGATATAAGGCTAGACTACGACAATGATACTTGAAGCCGTCTTGTTGTTTAAACGAAGCATCATGCTCTTCATCAATAATGATCATGCCTAAAGATTTAAAAGGTAGAAAAATACCAGAACGAGTGGCGATAACGATGCGCGCATGGCCACTTCGAGTTTGCTGCCAAGTATCAAAGCGTTGCTTATCGGTCATTCCTGAATGCCAAAGGGCCACTGGCACATTAAAACGCTGTTTAAAGCGAGCAATAGTTTGTGGTGTTAAACCAATTTCCGGCACACATACCAATACCTGCCACTGACTCAGTAAACGGTGTTCGATGGCTTGTAAATAGACTTCTGTTTTACCACTGCCAGTGACACCATCAATTAAAAAACATTGATGATGATCCATAGCATTAATAGCGACAACGGCAATGGCTTGTTCTTGGTTTAACGTAAGCCCTTCATTAATATGTTTAGCCTCTACTTTACTGGTGTTTTGGCCACAAGTGGCCCACTTTGCCCAGTTTTGATCAACAAACTTTTTAATGGTGGTGCTAGGTACGTCAAGTTCGGTAAGTTCACTGCGTGTATAGGCATTACTAGCCAGTAGGTCTCTTAGTTTATGAAGCTGTTTGGCATTTTTGGATAATTCATCGGTAGAAGGGAAGTTATCACTTTTTTGTAGCGTTTTTGGCAATTGCTCATCAATAGTTTTAAGACTTCGGAGTGCGCCTGGCAAAGCCATTGAAAAAACATCGCCAATGGGATGTTGGTAATAATCCGCGGCCCAGTTTAATAATGTAAGTTGGGATTCATCAAAGCTAGGCTCGTTATCAATTAAGTCATTGGCGGCTTTAAGCTTTGCTATATTTTGGTCGGTATTAGTATCGACTGCGATAACAATGCCTATGAGGGTTTGACGTCCAAACGGAACGGATACACGTTGACCAATGCTGACTTGGCTTTTCAATCGCTCAACATTATCTTCATTTACCGTAATAGCAGCTGGCATTAAATAGTCGAACAAGCGCCGCAAAGGCACGGGCAGGGCAACGTGTAAAATTACTTGCGAAAATAGTGTCATTAACTAGCAGACCTTTGCTTCTCTTGACAACAAGTGAACAATCACTTACTTTTTTACTGTTATAAATAAAGCTTTATATTGTGTTATTGAGCTTAAAACAGACAAGTAAGGTTAAAATGCGTCGTCTTATATTTAGTATTTTTGTAGCCGCTTTTATTGGTGTTTCATCCAGTTCGGTAGAAGCCCAAGAAGCTCGTATTTATTCTACAGAAGGATACTGTATTCTAGCATTTGAGCAAGTAGATCGTGAGTTCTTAATTAACTACGAAAAGAAGTTGGGATTTAAACCTAAAAACAAACTTTGCAACCGCGTAACCCGCTTGGTCTCTGAGTTTCAGCCTGCCAAATGGGACTTTCAATTTGGCCAACCATACCCTGGTAGTGGTATCTATTTGAGTCCAGAGTTGATAGCGCAAATTAACAAGGCTAAACAACGCCAACGTAAAGCAAGAAAGTAACCTAAAGAAAATAGGCCAGGCTTTTAATTATCGCTTGATCTTTACTCTATACTCATTATAATTCGCGCCCTAATTTTATATAAATCTCGTATGGTATTCGGCATTATTTTTAATAAGTGACCGTTTGGCGATACGGCCCAATGAGGTAATCCCATGCAAAAAGATATTCACCCTAAATACGAAGAAATTAACGTTTCTTGTTCTTGTGGTAACAAGTTTGTAACTCGTTCTACAATCTGTAAAGACTTACACTTAGA
>JAOHFM010000040.1 GCA_028098005.1 Psychrosphaera sp. | reverse complement strand
GAGTTAATTTTTTTGCCAACTCAAAGTATTCCCCTTTAGCTTGCTCAATCTCAAGCTCTAATGCATCTAGCTTTTCATCTGTAATCGACAAGCCTTCTAACTCTTGGGTTAATGACTCTAATTTAGCTGGTAAGTCGTTAGGCTCAACTTGGTGTTTACGTGCCAAGTCCACTAACGAGGACAATCGAATTTCTATTTCACTTAAACGTTGGGGGTTGATGTCTAAATTGTCTGAATAATTTCTTAATTCACCTGCACCCTCTTCAAGTTGTATTAGGGCGGTATTAAGCAGTTCAACAGTTTGAGACAGTTGCTCATCAATTGCGACAGAACGGTTAAGCGTAGACATAACATTTTGTAAAACAGAATAGGCATTACCGTCTTCATTTTCATATAGAAGATCTAATGCTTGAAGACTACTAGAAAGCAGCTCTTGACCATGATGCAAACGTTGGTGCTCTTTTTCAATTTCAGTATATTCGTCAATAACTAGATTTGCCTCAACGAGCTCATCAACTTGATATTGAAGCAACTGCTTTTGAGCACTGAACTCCTCTTGTTGTTGCTTTAATGTTTCTAATTGACGGCTTTTTTCATGCCACTGTTTGTAAGCGTTAGACACTTGTTGAGATAACGTAGTGGAGCCGCCAAACTCATCAAGAAGACTTCGTTGGAAGTCAGGCTTAGTGAGTAATGTATGTGCGTGTTGACCGTGAATACTTACTAACTGGGAACCTAAGGACTTTAATTGTGATGCTGGAACTGGTGTGCCATTGATGTAGGCTTTTGAACGACCTTCTTTAGATATTACTCTTCGAAGTAAGCAGTCGTTGTCGCTTAACAAGTCTTGCTCTTTTAACCATGCTTTTGCTGAAGGTAGATTCTCTACGTCAAAGCTAGCGATAACTTCCGCTTTATCGGCGTCGGTTCTCACCATTGACGCATCACTTCGCTCACCAAGCGCTTGTGCCAAGGCGTCAATCGCAATAGATTTACCGGCACCTGTTTCGCCGGTAATAGTGGTCATAGCTTTATGCCAATTGACTTCGAGTTGACGAACAATGGCAAAATTTTTAATGGCAATAGAAACGAGCATAAATTTATCATTCAATTAAACAACTGTTGTTACATACAGTAATTGGTTTTCGTGAGTCTGTCCAATTTTAATTCAATTGAATATAAAAATTTTAGTAGTTTTGTTTGCCCCAGTTGAGTTTCTTTCTCAATACATCGTAATAGTCGTATGCAACCGGATGAATCAGTCTTAAACCAAGAGGGTGTTTTTTAATGATAATTTCATCACCTGGCATGACAGAAAGCATGATATGGCTATCACAGCTAATTTGAAGTTGAGCATCATTGGAATTTGATACAACAATACGAACTTCACTGTCAGCATCCACAACCAAAGGTCTACTGCTTAGGGTGTGGGGAAACATTGGAATTAACGACATTGCGTTTAAGTCAGGATGGACAATTGGGCCTCCACCAGACAAAGAGTAAGCCGTTGAACCTGTAGGGGTACTTACTATTAAACCGTCAGAGCGTTGGTGGAATACAAAACTGTTGTTTATGTAGGCCTCAAACTCAATCATGTGCGCAATTTTGTCGGCATGGAGTACAACTTCATTCACAGCAGAGTTACTTGCTTTTACGGTTTGGTGCCGATGAACACTAACATCGAGCAAAAAGCGCATCTCAGTTTTAAATTCACCAGCAAGTACCGACTTTAAGGTTGTTTTAAAATCTTCAGGATCTAAATCGGTCAAAAAGCCAAGGTTACCGCGATTTACGCCGATAACCGCAACATCAAAGCGGCTTAGTACACGAGCTGCTCCTAACATGTTGCCATCACCGCCGACAACAATTGCCAAATCACAGCGTTTACCAAGGTCAACTAAACTAGCAGATTCTATTTGACTATCAGATACATATTCAGCAATCTGCTCATCAACAATGACAACAACTTTTTCATTTTTTAAGAACTCATATAGCTCATTTACGGTTTGCATTGTCTCTTGGTGATTTGCTTTGCCAATCAAACCAATTGTTTTAAAGTGTTTGTCCATTGAATAATTCCGAATCGCCCAAATAATAGCATTAATGCGTTATAGCTTGTTTCACCCTGAAATTGAAGTCAGAGTATTAATTTAGATGATAAAAATAAATAAAAATCAAAGAACTGAAGCGGTACTTGAACTAGTGATAAAAAGTTATTTGTCGCTAGGGGTGCCAATATCATC
This sequence comes from Psychrosphaera sp., assembly GCA_028098005.1. The sequence continues at coordinate 11,679 of JAOHFM010000040.1, read as the reverse complement.
TAAGTTTATCGTGGCAGAGTCTGGTATTAATGCAAGCCCAGCAACCATTAGAAACGTAATGATGGGGTTAGAGCGCGATGGTTTTATTTATTCACCTCACACAAGTGCAGGCCGAATACCGACTACAGCAGGGTTACGTCACTATGTTAACCAATTGCTCAGCTTTGAATCTGCCGACGAAGGTATGTTACAGCAACTCAGCGCCAGCCTAGAAAAGTCAAAAACACCTCCAGAAATGTGCAACAAAGCCGCTCGAATGATAGCGGACATGACTAATCTAACCGGACTTGTTGCCATGCCAAAAACAAACAATGTCATGATCCGCCAGTTAGAACTTGTGCGCCTAGCTGATCAACGTTTGTTGTGCGTGTTAATTGACCAGCACGACGAGGTTCAAAACCGAGTAGTAGATTTACCATTTGTTGTGACGGACGTTTTGCTTCAGAACACCTTACAAATGCTTAATTCCGCTTTGGCTGGCTTTTCCTTGGAAGAAGGGCAACAGCGACTCTCTTATTTTATGAAGCAGTCGGGTGAAGACGTGCAGGCCTTAGTTAAGGCTGCATTATTTGGCGATGCGGTAGAGTTAAATGAGCAGGTACTTTTTAGAGCAGGAGAAACGAGATTACTGCACGATGAGATTGCCACTGATACAGCAAACCTGAGAAAGGTGTTAAAAAGCGTTTCAAATATATCAGTACTGCAACCTTTGTTTTCTTCATGCTGTTCAAGCCAGAATGTACACGTTTTTATTGGCGATGAAATTGGCATCGACTCTTTGAAGAACTGTTCCATTGTTGCAAAGTCGTTTTACAAAGACAATAAAGTCGCAGGTGTTATGGCAGTGGTGGGCCCTAAACGCATGGACTATCAATCGGTCATATTATCTGTCGATTTATCGACGAATATTCTTACTTCGGCCTTGAATCATCAGCAGTAATCCCCATAATACGCACCATACACATTTTATTTAACACATCAGTTTGGAGTAGTAAGACTCATGTCTGAACAAGAGACTAATAAACAAGCAGAAAATGCCCAAGAAGTAGAGATTAACGAAGCAGAAGTGGTTACTGAAGAAGTAAACGCTGAAAACGTTGATGCATCTATAGAGACTGTTGATGATCAAATTGCAAAGTTACAAGCTGACTTAGCGGCAGCAAATGCACAAATTGATGCTCAAAAAGAATCAGTTGTTCGAGCCGCAGCAGATGTTGAAAATATTCGCAGACGCGCAGCACAAGATGTTGAGAAGGCAAGAAAGTTTGCCCTTGAAAAGTTTGTGAATGAATTGTTGCCTGTTATTGACAACATGGAACGAGCTATTGAGTTCTCTGATAAAGAAAACGAAACATTAAAGCCTGTATTAGAAGGTGTTGAATTAACTCAAAAGTCATTTGTTGATGCGGTATCAAAATTTGGCGTTGAGATTGTTGATCCTCAAGGTCAAAAATTCAATGCTGAATTTCACCAAGCAATGGCAATGCAACCATCTGCAGACGTAGAGCCAAATACGGTTATCGCTGTTATGCAAAAAGGTTTCACTTTAAATGGTCGTTTGTTGCGTCCTGCTATGGTTATGGTATCTAAAGCCGCTGAATAATATTTAATTGAGCGTAATAAAAAAAGCACCTTGAGGTGCTTTTTTTGTGCTTGTTTTCTAAAGAATGACTTTTAGAGCTTTAAGTTAATTAAGCTTTGAAAGAAAATAAAACAAGAATTACTTTTTTAGAGTAGCAATAAACTGGTTCGATTCATCTACCGCTTTACCCATATCGGCAATGAGTGCTGAAATTTCTGTTTTTAAAGAATCAAACTCACCTTTTATAGCAGATACTGCAGCAGCGTTTAGGTTGTGCTTAAGGTAAAGTACGTTGTCTTTAAGTGTCGCCAAAATTGGGTCCATCTTAGACTCAGCTCTGCGCATGCTTCTTAACAATTGTGAAAATTGACGCTCAGTTTGTTTTAACTTCTTTTCACTAGCACTTCTAAGGTTCGCATTGCTGTATTGCGTTAGCTCTTCTTGCCACTCATCAAATAAGTCTTCTGCGACGTCTTCTACGTTATCAATTTTTTTACTAACTAAAGCTGCCGATTTGAAACTAGATTCATAATCATCGTTAAGTTGATTATAAACTTTCTCAATTTCGCCACCTTCAAAATTTGTCAATAAAACCAATCGCTCATATGCAGATTTAAACTCTTCTTGGGTTTCTGTTTGCGCATCTCTTGCTTCTTCTACTCTATCAACCAAGATTTCACGTTTGTGAACGCCTACTTTTTCCATCGCAGCATAATAAGCAGATTGACACGCCGATAGTAAAATTAGCGTGGATATAACGGTTAACGTTTTAATTAACTTCACATTAAACTCTCTTTTATAGGTTTTAGTTTTATTCAGTATATGAAACGTATCGGCAAAAACTACTTTTTATTGAAACTGTTTTATTTAAGTTTTAATGGTTTACTGTATTATTTCATCATAAATACAACAAGCAGCAGAGAGCAGGTAATGACAAACGTTGGAATATTTGGCGCCAATGGCCGAATGGGTAAAAAATTAGTTGAAGCAGGTATTGAGAGTGACGTTGTTAATATCTCAGCGGCATTTGTAAGAAGCAGCTCTTCGTTAATTGGAGCAGATATTGGAGAGCTAATTGGTGAAGCTAAATACGGCGTTAGTTTAATTTCAGAGTCCGCTGAATCTGTAGCGGATAGTAATGTATGGATCGATTTTACATTACCAGAAGCTCTGGAAAACCACATAAGCTGGTGTGTTAATAATAAATGTAATTTAGTTATTGGGGTAACTGGACTATCAGAAGAACAAAAGGTTCTCATAGAAAAAGCGGCAGAAAAGATTGCCATTGTCTACGCGACTAATTTTAGTACAGGCGTTAACTTAATGAATAGCCTATTGAAAACTGCGGCACAGGTTATGGGGGCGCAATCTGATATTGAGATAGTGGAGTCGCATCACCGTCATAAAAAAGATGCACCTTCAGGTACGGCTATCACAATGGGTGAATATATTGCGGATGGACTAGGCGTTAATCTCGCCGACGTTGCCGAGTACGATAGAAATAACATAGTTGGTGAAAGAAATCAGGGCAGTATTGGCTTTGCCAGTCTTAGGGCGGGCGATATAGTAGGTGAACATACCGCTTTATTCGCAGATATAGGCGAAAGACTTGAAATAACCCACAAAGCAACAGATAGACTTACCTTTGCGAAAGGGGCTATAAGGGCTGCAGCATGGGTTGCTAAAAAACAAAAAGGGTTGTTTGATATGCAGGATGTGCTTGGTTTTTAAGTTTTAGACACGTTTAATAGTGTCTAAAGGGCTGATTTTACGCAAAGCGCCTATTTTTACAATTTTATATAATTTTCCTAGCCTAAACTCGATCTCTTAGCTACAATAACCGGAATTTGCCTAATGTTTTTAAGGCTAAGGTTAACCGATAGCAGAAATACCCCGTTTCTGCTCATTAATGCTAGGAGGTTATCTTGACTCAACCCGCGCTATTAGTTCTGGAAGACGGAACTATATTCCGAGGAACCGCCATCGGTGCAGAAGGTATTTCTGTTGGAGAAGTTGTCTTTAATACTTCAATGACAGGATATCAAGAAATACTCACCGACCCCTCATACGCAGAACAAATCATCACCCTCACTTATCCCCACATCGGCAATTACGGCACCAATACTGAAGACGAAGAAAATGACACTATCTGGGCAAAAGGCCTAGTTATTCGTGATCTTCCTTTATTGGCAAGTAATTTTCGAAGTGAACAGGATTTAAGTAGTTATCTGAAAGCTAAGAATGTGGTTGCTATTGCAGACATTGATACGCGTAAGTTAACGCGAATTCTTAGAGACAAAGGTGCACAAAAGGGCTGCATAGTGACACTTGCTGAATTTAACGAGCAAGCAGAAACTAAAGCATTAGAAGATGCTAAAGCATTTCCTGGTTTAAAAGGAATGGATTTGGCGAAAGTGGTTTCTTGCAAAGGATCATTCTCGTGGACTTCGAAAAGTTGGCAACTAGGTAAAGGTTTTTCTGAATTAGAAGACCCGAAGTTCCATGTTGTTGCATATGATTTTGGCGTTAAAAGAAATATACTTCGTATGTTAGCTGACCGTGGTTGTAAATTAACTGTCGTGCCAGCAGAAACATCGGCTGCAGAAGTCTTAGCATTAAAACCAGATGGTATATTCCTCTCAAACGGACCTGGTGATCCAGAGCCATGTGATTACGCAATCACAGCAATTAAAGAGTTTTTAACAACGGACATTCCTATTTTCGGAATTTGTTTAGGGCACCAGCTATTAGCTTTAGCGAGTGGCGCTCAAACAGAAAAAATGAAATTTGGTCATCACGGTGGTAACCACCCAGTTCAAGATCTATCGAATAAGAAAGTAATGATCACAGCTCAAAACCACGGTTTTGCAGTTAAAGAAAGTTCGCTACCAAGTAATTTAGTAGCAACACATAAGTCATTATTTGATGGAACACTACAAGGCATAAAGCGTACGGATAAACCGGCATTTAGTTTTCAAGGTCATCCTGAAGCTAGCCCAGGTCCACACGATGCTGCGCCGTTATTCGATCATTTCATTGAATTAATGAACGAACGTAACTAATTTCACCGAATTTAAGAGACTTACACTATGCCTAAACGTTCCGACTTAAAAAGTATCTTATTATTGGGTGCGGGCCCAATAGTTATTGGTCAAGCTTGTGAGTTTGACTATTCAGGTGCGCAAGCCTGTAAAGCATTAAAAGAAGAAGGTTATCGAGTTATCCTAGTAAACTCGAATCCTGCAACGATTATGACTGATCCAGAAATGGCCGATGCGACTTACATCGAGCCTATTCACTGGGAAGTAGTTGAAAAAATTATAGAAAAAGAACGTCCAGATGCAGTACTGCCTACTATGGGTGGCCAAACAGCACTTAACTGTGCTTTAGATTTGGAAAAGCATGGCGTACTTGAAAAATATAATGTTGAAATGATTGGTGCTTCGGCCGACGCAATTGACAAAGCAGAAGATCGTAGTCGTTTTGACAAAGCAATGAAAAAAATAGGCTTGGAATGTCCACGCGCTGAAACATGTAACACTTTAGATGGTGCTTATGATGTATTAAGTCGAATTGGCTTTCCTTGTATTATTCGTCCTTCATTTACAATGGGCGGAAGCGGCGGCGGTATCGCTTACAACAAAGAAGAGTTTGACGAAATCTGTCGTCGCGGTTTGGACTTATCACCAACGAGCGAGCTATTAATTGATGAGTCTTTAATTGGTTGGAAAGAGTATGAAATGGAAGTGGTTCGCGACAAGAACGACAACTGTATCATTATTTGTTCAATTGAAAACTTTGATGCCATGGGTGTTCATACAGGTGATTCAATTACTGTTGCACCTGCACAGACCTTAACTGACAAAGAATTCCAAATCATGCGAAACGCGTCTTGCGCAGTTTTACGTGAAATAGGTGTTGAGACGGGTGGTTCAAACGTACAATTTGGTGTTAATCCAGTTGATGGCCGTATGGTTATCATTGAAATGAACCCTCGTGTTTCTCGCTCTTCAGCGTTAGCATCAAAAGCAACCGGTTTCCCAATTGCAAAAATTGCCGCTAAATTAGCGGTGGGTTACACGTTAGATGAACTGAGCAATGACATTACAGGTGGTGCAACGCCAGCATCATTTGAGCCAACTATTGATTACGTAGTTACAAAAATCCCACGCTTTAACTTTGAAAAGTTTGCGGGCGCTGACGATAGATTAACAACTCAAATGAAGTCGGTTGGTGAAGTAATGGCAATTGGCCGTAACCAACAAGAGTCACTTCAAAAAGCATTACGTGGACTAGAAGTTGGCGTATCAGGCTTTGATCCAATTATTGATTTATCAAGTGAAGACGCTCACGAAAAAATAATTCGTGAGTTAAAAGAGCCAGGTGCTGAACGTATTTGGTACATAGGCGATGCCTTCAGACATGGTATGGACTTAGAAGCAGTATTTAAGTTAACTAATGTTGACCCATGGTTCTTAGTTCAAATTGAAGACTTGATAAAACAAGAGCAATTAGTTGCTGAACGTGGATTTGCAGGTCTAGATGAGCACTTCCTTCGCTCGCTAAAACGTAAAGGTTTTGCTGATCAACGTATCGCGGACGTACTAGCGGTAAGCGAAAAAGAAATTCGTAAAAAGCGTCAAGCGTTTGGCATACTGCCTGTTTATAAACGTGTTGATACTTGTGCTGCTGAATTTAGTTCAGATACGGCATACATGTATTCAAGTTATGATGACGAGTGTGAGTCTTTACCGTCAGATAAAGACAAAATCATGGTTATCGGCGGTGGTCCTAACCGTATTGGTCAAGGTATTGAGTTTGACTATTGTTGTGTTCATGCCTCTCTTGCACTGCGCGAAGATGGTTACGAGACAATCATGGTGAACTGTAACCCAGAAACTGTGTCTACCGACTACGATACGTCAGACCGTTTGTATTTTGAACCAATTACACTTGAAGATGTGCTTGAGATTGTTCGAGTTGAAAAACCAAAAGGTGTCATCGTTCAGTATGGTGGTCAAACACCACTTAAATTGGCTCGTGAGCTTGAGGCTAACGGAGTTCCAATCATTGGTACTTCTCCAGATGCAATTGACCGCGCTGAAGACCGTGAACGTTTCCAACAAATGGTTGAGCGTTTAGACTTATTACAACCTGAAAATTCTACGGTCACTTCTGTTGAACAAGCTATTAGTAAGTCAAAAGAGATAGGTTTTCCGTTAGTTGTTCGTCCATCTTATGTATTAGGTGGCCGTGCAATGGAAATCGTTTACGATGAAAATGATTTACGACGCTATATGACAGAGGCGGTTTCTGTTTCAAATGAAGCACCTGTGTTATTAGACCGTTTCTTAGATGATGCGATTGAAGTAGACGTTGATGCTATTTGTGACGGTAAAGATGTCGTGATTGCAGGTATTATGGAACACATTGAGCAGGCGGGTGTTCACTCAGGTGACTCAGCATGTTCATTGCCTGCATATACTCTGTCGAACCAAATTCAAGACGTAATGCGTAAGCAAGTTCGTGATATGGCGTTGGAGCTTGGTGTTATTGGTTTGATGAATACGCAGTTTGCCGTTAAAGATGGGGAAGTTTACTTAATTGAAGTGAACCCTCGAGCTGCTCGTACTGTGCCATTTGTTTCAAAAGCAACGGGTATGCCAGTAGCAAAAATAGCGGCAAGAGTTATGGCTGGTCAAAGTTTAGCGTCTCAAGGCATTACCAAAGAAATTATTCCGCCGTATTATTCAGTTAAAGAAGTGGTTATTCCATTTAACAAATTCCATGGTGTAGATCCAATGCGAGGCCCTGAAATGAGGTCTACTGGTGAAGTCATGGGGGTAGGTAATACGTTTGAAGAAGCCTACGCAAAAGCTCAACTTGGTGCGAGTATTGAATTAGCTCGTGACGGTAGAGCATTGATTTCAGTTCGCGATACGGATAAAGTGCGTGTAATCGATTTAGCTAGAAAGCTAATTGAAGCAGGCTTTGAGCTAGACGCAACACGTGGTTCGCATAAAGTGCTAACTGAAGCTGGGATTTCTTGTCGTAAAGTAAACAAAGTTTACGAAGGCCGACCTCATATTCTAGACCGTATTAAAAATGGCGAATATAGCTATATCATTAATACCGTTGAAGGTCGCCAAGCAATTGAAGACTCTAAAGTGTTACGTCGTGGTGCATTGCGCTATAAGGCGAATTATACAACTACATTAAATGCAGCGTTTGCTACATGTTTAGCAAATACAGCGGATGATCGTGGTACAGTAGATTCAGTACAAAACTTACATAAGAGAATTCAATAATTATGAGTACTCAAGTTCCAATGACAGTGAAGGGCGCGGAAGCCCTTCGCGAGGAATTAAATGAGCTTAAAACAGTAGTACGTCCTCGCATCGTTGCCGATATAGCATCGGCCCGTGAGCACGGCGACTTAAAAGAAAATGCTGAATATCATGCTGCGCGTGAACAGCAGGGTTTTTGTGAAGGTCGAATTCAAGAAATTGAAGCGAAACTTTCAAACGTTCAAATCATCGACGTAACTAAGATGCCAAATACTGGCAAAGTAATTTTTGGTACAACAGTTACAATTGTTAACTGTGATACTGATGATGAAACGACTTACCATATTGTTGGTGAAGATGAAGCAGATATTAAAAAAGCTAAAATATCAATTGGCTCTCCTATTGCTAGAGGCTTAATTGGTAAAAACTTAGATGATGTCGTCACAATCACAACACCGGCAGGTAATGTGGAATTCGAAATTATTGAAGTTCAATATATCTAGTTTTTGAGTTAGATATTAATAAGACAGAAGCCAGTTAATCGCTGGCTTTTTTTTGCTTGAAAAATAGGATTCAAGACCAATATAAAGAGTAAGTTGCTCGCAACTACTATTCATTTTTAACGATTAATTTTCAATGTGAGTACTATGTCTCCTAATATATTCAATCTAACGGCTGAAAACATTCAAGCGGATCTTTTAGAACCTTCAAAAGACACTTTATTCATTATCGATTTTTGGGCTGACTGGTGTGAGCCTTGTAAACAGTTAATGCCGGTACTTGATAAAATCGCATCTGAAAATGTGGGTAAAGTGGTTTTAGCCAAAGTAAATTGTGATGAGCAGCAACAATTAGCGGTACAGTTTGGCATTAAAAGTTTACCAACCGTTATGTTATTCAAAGATGGCCAGCCAATTGACGGTTTTGCAGGGGTTCAGTCAGAATCAGAAATAAACGCGATGTTAGAAAAGCATTTGCCAAAACCTGAGCATGAGCTTTTTCAAAAAGCAATAACTGCGCATCAAGCTGGAGATAAGCCTTCTGCCTACACTTTTATAAAGCAAGCATTAGAGTTTGATCCAGAAAATCCTGACTTTACAATTTTACTCGCCGATATTTGTGTAGATATTGGTAAAATGGATGAAGCTAAAGCCATTCTAGAACAAGTAAAAATGGCAAATCAAAATACCCAATATCAACATGTATTAGCAAAATATGAATTAGCGGAGCAAGCGGCTGACACACCAGAGATTCAAGCACTTCAAAGTGCGTTAAAAGCAGAGCCGGACTCTTTAGAATTAAAGTGCCAATTGGCTATCGCTTATCATCAAGTTAAAAAGCAAGAAGATGCATTGCAGCTATTACTGTCGGTACTTAAAAAGGATTTAGGATTTGGCGAAGCTAAAAAACATTATCTAGATGTTATTGCGAGTCTTCCCGATGGAGATGAACTAGCGACAAAATATCGTCGCCAGTTATATACGCTTTTATACTAAACCTTTTGCGCAGTGTGGTTTTACAAGGCATAAAAAAGTAGGACTACTGCGCCCAGTCTTTTAAACGACCATATTGATAGAAAAACCGTTGTCCCATTCTTCTAAATGGGGCAAATGGAAATGAAGGCAGTTCCGTCATTAGTGGCGAGTCTACTTCTTGTTCAGAAACCAAATCTGCTAGTTGTTTGCCAGCCCAAGCACTAAAAGAAACTCCTGAACCGCAATAACCCGTGGCATAAAATACATCATCATCTGTTTTGTATATATGTGACATTTGATCAAACGCAACAGAAATCCATCCACTCCAACTATAATCAATAGTTACTTTATCTAGTCCGATAAAACTGGACTGTAACTCTTGAAGAAGCCTTTGTTGGTATTTGGGGTTAGAGGCTGCCTTTCCTGTTATAGCGCTTCGTCCACCAAAAAGTATTCTATTGTCTGGTAGAAGCCGGTAATAGTATTTTAATTCTCGAGTGTCCATCATCACTTGATGAGTTTTAAAATTACTTTGTTCTAATTCATAAGATGTTAAAGGTCGAGTGACAATAACACTGGTTAAAACAGGCAGTACTTTGCCATTTAAAGGAGTGTTCAGTTGTTTTGGTGTATAGCCATTAGTTGCAATAACCAGCTTATTCGTTTTAATTGACCCGCTTGGCGTAATAACATGGTGGGTATTCTTTCCTGATTTTATAATTTCATTAGCAGGAGAGTGAGTATAAATATTCACACCTAAATCAATGGCCATTTGAGCATAGTGATTAACAAGTTTGAGTGGATTAATACCAAAGCCGTTTTTATAACGAATTGCTCCGTATACATGCTGGTGGTTTACAAAGTTTTTATTGAAGTCACTCTTAGTTATCACTTCAACATCATAGTTGAATTTACTTTGTAAATAGGCCGCACTAGAATTGAGCTTTTCAAACCAAGCTTTGCTGTGTGCTAACTTTAAATAGCCTTGTTCTGTTTTGTCTGCATTACCTGGTAAGCTAGATATACGAGTTTCAAGTAGTTCAATCGCACTAAGAAATTGATCATGGAGCTTTGAGGTTTGAGCGGTTCCAAAACGTGATTCCAACTCTTTATAGCTTAGGCGACCACTTCCTGGTAATACAAAACCTGCGTTTCTGCTACTGCATCCCCAACCAATTTGGTTTGCGTCTATGACAGTTATATTTTTAATTCCTGCTTTTGCTAGCTCAATGGCACAACTCAAGCCCGTATAACCTGCCCCAACAATAAGAACATCAGTTTGAATATCTGACTCTAATGTTTTAGTTGTTATCGGTTGGTCTTTAGCATTCCAGTATGAATCTGTCGGAGGGTGATTAAATGGAATCTGATTTTCAACAAAAGGATCGTACATATTCGACTTGTACATTTATTAAAAGACCAACATCATTTCAGATGCATCACAATGACAATCGTTACCACACAAAATACAAACGTAGTCTGGAATGGTTGGATCGTCATTCCATCTACGCGCATGAGTCTTTATTAATTGTCCGCCTGCTTTTGTAAAATACTTAAAAGAAGCATTACCTGGACTTTGCATCCATATATGGCTTAACCCTGCTTTAGCGCCCATTTCTTTTAAGGTAGTTATAGAGGTTTGCAATAATTGTCCGCCTAACCCTTTGCCCTGGTAGTCAGGATGTATAGTGTTACATTTAAAGTAAGCAACATATTCTTTATCAACAGGCCACTTGTCTGAAGTACACCATTTATCTAATGGCCATTTATTAGGGGCGTAGGATAATCTAAAGCCAACTAGTGTTTGATCGTGATACATAACGTAGCTAGCATTTAATGAACCTACCGTACTTTGATCTAAGATCTTGCTAATAGAGGTTTCATCTAAATAGCCATCTCCATGTACTCTATTACCTAATTCAATGACTGCGGCAAAGTCGTCGCTACTTAAGTTCTTTATTAAATAATCGGTCAATGTGTCTCTCCATTGTTGATAATGAACTGTATTTTATTCCATATTGTACTTCATAAGCGTATTTCCATACACATTCTCTCAGGAGATATTTATAAAGTACCTTTTCATTCTGTTCGCTTCTAGTAGTTCGAGGACCAAATTCAACACTAAATAATAACTTTTCTATACATAATTAATCAAAATGAGCCTGTTTCAGTTTGCATTTTGAACGAGTTGTTCAATGTTTGTTCGGTCGGTCTGTTTTGGTCGTACTATTTAACAAAAGCGCTTGCGCAACGGAATTAGATCTCTATAATGCGTCCTCGTTGTCAGGGAGACATCAAACGGCTTGAAACATTAAGTAAAGGTGGTTTGGATTGA